>JAQXJH010000093.1 GCA_029008595.1 Bacillota bacterium | reverse complement strand
TGGCCGTCCATGGCGTGCATTGTGCTGCTGATCGGCGGGCTGCTGATGCTCAGCGTCGGCATTCTGGGGCTTTATCTTTCCAAGACCTATCTGGAAGTCAAACGGCGCCCCATTTACATCTGCCGCGAAAAGCAGGTCGATCAACGGCGCGGCAGCGAAGTTCCCTCTCCGGAACATGCAGAAGAGGAAAAAGTTTAAAACGATTGACAGAATTTGAAACGGGATGACGGAACAGCAGATTCGGAACTATTCTGAACGTACCGACGGCGGAACAGGGCTGGTGCATGAGTCTTTCAGAAGGATGACCCGTCCTGCTTCATCGGAGAATGGTTTTCGTGGTCAAACGCCATGTTTGCGGAATTTGTTCTTTCCGTCTGCGGTCTGGAGATTCAGGCCGGCTGTCCGTTTCCGGACAAACAGCAAAGCACTGCAGAACACCGGGTCTGCAGTGCTTTTTTCGTGATCGGGCTGCCGGAAACGCCGGCAGCCATCGATTCAGAGGTGCGGCGGAAAAAGAAGCTTATCGTTTCGGATCAAAGCCGGGGTTGAAAGCGTAAAAGTTTTTGGAATCCAGCTTGTCGGTGGTCAGGCGCAGCGCCTCGCCGAAGCGCTGATAATGCACGATCTCGCGTTCGCGAAGGAATTTGATCGGGTCGCGGACATCCGGATCGTCGCAGAAGCGCAGAATATTGTCGTAGGTGGTGCGCGCTTTCTGTTCTGCCGCCATATCCTCGTGCAGATCGGTGATCGGGTCGCCCTTTACGGCCAGTACCGAAGCGCTGAACGGCACGCCGGAGGCAGAAGCCGGGTAGATTCCGGTGGTATGGTCAACAAAATAATCGGAAAATCCGCCTTTTTTGATCTCGTCCTCGGTCAGATTCCGGGTCAGCTGATAAACGATGGCACCGATCATCTCGAGATGCCCAAGCTCTTCTGTGCCGATATCCGTCAGAGTGGCCTTTAATTCGGAATACGGCATCGAAAACCGCTGACTCAAATAACGCAGAGAAGCGCCAAGTTCGCCGTCCGGTCCGCCGTACTGTGTCAGGATCAGCTTTGCAAGCGCCGGGTTCGGCGTGGTGATCCTGACGGGGTACTGAAGCTTTTTCTCGTATACAAACATTTTATTTCATCCCCTTTTCAAAGTCGGCTTCCCAGGGCCATGGCGAGTCCACCCAGTTCCAGCGCTCCGTATTCTCTTCCAGCGGGCCGAACCGTTCTTCGTATTGCTCTGCGAGAACGATCCTTTTCTGCGAAAGGTCATCGTGCTTTGCAAGGGCTTCCCGATTGCACGGGTGGGTGTCCAGAAAAATATGAAGCTCCCAAAGCGCAAAATCAATCGCGTTGATTTTACGCAGCAGCATTTCCTGATTGCTCATCTGGGTTCACCCCACCTTCCGAGAAACGGCTTGTTCAGAGCGGGAAACAGCGTGCCGTTGTCCAGCGCCTGTTCCGGCTCGTACGTTTCTTCAAATTGCTGCATCGGCACATACGCCATGGCGAGCGCCGGCGCGGCAGGCATAAAACTGATCTCGCAGCCGGAGCGTTCCGGTTCTGCTGCGATTGCCGTGTATTTCACAAGATCTGTCTCCTTTCGTCGTATCACTGTTCAAAGGGTCAATCACCCGTTATCACTATATGTCAAGCAGCGTCAGATGTCACAGCGGCATGTCCTGCGGTTTTCGGCAATCCGGCGGAAAAGGTCCGCTTTTCGTTCCGGAAGCTCCGTTTTGACGTTCCGGTGCTTTTCCGCAATATTCCTGCGTTTTCCGCCATATATATAACAGACGGTCAAACGGAATGAAGGGAGCGGTCAGCTTGAAAAAACGGTGGAAACAGGCAGCGTGTGTGTGTATGGCGGCAGGATTGCTCGCGGTTTTTGTGCCGGCGCCCCGTGCGGCGGCGGATATTGACGGTATTGAAGCAAAATCGGCGATCCTGATGTCTGCCGATACCGGCGCGGTGCTGTATGACAGGAATTCGCATGAAAAACGCGCCTGCGGGTCGGTGACAAAGGTAATGTCGCTGCTGCTGTTCATGGAGGCGCTCGATTCCGGCCAGGTGTCGCTGACGGATGAGATCACCGTCAGCGAATTTGCCAATTCCATGGGCGGCTCCGAAATCTGGCTGGAGGTCGGCGAGGTAATGACCTTCGAAGATCTGCTCCGCTCGGTCGTCATCCAGTCGGCAAACGACTCGACCGTTGCGTTGGCAGAACACGTCGCCGGTTCGGAGGAAGCGTTTCTGAACCGCATGAACGAGCGTGCCGCCGAGCTGGGGATGAACGATACGCATTACCTGAACACGACGGGATTTGACGAGGAAGGACAGTACACCACAGCCTACGATATTGCTCTGGCTGCGCGGGAGCTGACAAAACACGAAAAAATTTTTGATTACACGACCATCTGGATGTATGATCTGCGGGGCGGAAAAACGCAGCTGACCAATACAAACAAACTGATCAAGACATATCCGGGAATTACCGGACTGAAAACGGGAACAACAGACAATGCGGGCAATTGCTTTTGCGGCACGGCGGAACGCGACGGCCTGAAGCTGATCTCGGTCGTCCTGGGCTGCGAAAATTCCGCCCTGCGCTTTTCCTCCACAACAAAGCTGCTCGATTACGGCTTCGCAAACTGGTCGGTCGCTGTGCCGGAACTGCCGGAGGAGCTGCTGCAGCCGGTGCCGGTGCTCGGAGGAATGGAACGGCAGGTAGAAGCCGCCGCCGAGCTGGACTGCGCGGCCGTCCTGGTGCCGAAGGGCGCCGCCGGTCAGGTGACGTATACCGCCGAGCTGCAGAACGATGTGGAAGCCCCGGTGGAAAAAGGCCAGCTGCTCGGAACCGTGCGCATGATGCTGGGGGAGGAGGAGCTGTGCAGCTTTGCGGTCCGGGCAGCTTCGCCGGTGGAGCCGGTCACCTTTGCGTCGCTGTTTTCCATTTTCTGCAAAACACTGGTGACGTCGTCGTTCGAAGCGCCCGGCGGGAGCGAAAAATAGGCCGCGGAGAATTTTACAGAAAATGAAAAACGCACAATTCTTTTTTTCCGGAACGGCGCTGCACAATAAAAACGGCGAAAATGAAAACATTTGCTGAATTCCTTGTGCATTGCTTGAAAAGTGCGGCATTTTATTGTATGATATAGCTACAGAGAATTTAGGAGGAAGTAAAATGGCCACAACTTTGAATGATGGTTATTTGTCCGGGTTTATTTCCGATGACGAATTTGCCGCCATTGCGCCGCAGGTCAAACTGGCGCACGAGCAGCTTCACAGCGGAACCGGATTGGGAAATGATTATATCGGATGGGTCGATCTGCCCTCAGCCTATGACAGGGAAGAGTTTGCGCGCATCAAAGCCGCTGCGCAGAAAATTATTTCCGATACGGATGTTTTTATTGTGATCGGTATCGGCGGCTCTTATCTGGGCGCCCGTGCGGCGATCGAATTTCTGAAATCGCCGCTGTATAACTCGATGAACAAAAATACGCCGGATATTTATTTTACCGGAAACAGCATCAGCTCCACGGCGCTCAGCCAGCTGCTGGATATCTGTGACGGCAAGGATGTTTCCATCAATATGATCTCCAAATCCGGCACGACAACGGAACCGGCCATCGCTTTCCGTGTGCTTCGTGATTATCTGGAAAAGAAGTACGGCAAAGAAGAAGCCCGCCGCCGTATCTACTGCACGACGGACCGCGCAAAGGGTACGCTCAAGGAGCTTGCCGATCGCGAAGGCTACGAAACCTTTGTTGTCCCGGACGACGTGGGCGGCCGCTATTCCGTGCTGACAGCCGTCGGTCTGCTGCCGATCGCGGTTTCGGGCGCCAATATTGATGAACTGATGCAGGGCGCGGCCCAGGCGCAGTATGAACTCAATGATCCCGACTTGTCCAAAAACCCCTGCTATCGCTACGCAGCGATCCGGAATATCCTTTACCGCAAGGGCAAAGCCATCGAGCTGCTGGTCAGCTATGAACCGTCGTTTGCGATGATGAACGAATGGTGGAAGCAGCTGTTCGGCGAAAGCGAAGGCAAAAATCAGAAGGGGATCTTCCCGGCGTCGGTCATTTTCTCGACCGATCTGCATTCCATGGGCCAATATATTCAGGACGGCCGCCGCATGATGTTTGAAACGGTCGTGCTGATCAACAAAGCGCAGCAGGAGCTGTATATCAACGACGATCCGGAAAATGTGGACGGATTGAATTTCCTCAAAGATCGCTCCATGTCCTATATCAATCAGAAGGCCTTTGAAGGCACGGTTCTTGCGCATACCGATGGCGGCGTGCCGAACATTGTGCTGCAGATCGCCGAAGCGAACGAAAAAGAGCTTGGCTATCTGATTTACTTCTTTGAAAAGGCCTGTGCCATTTCGGGTTATGTGATGGGTGTCAATCCGTTCAATCAGCCCGGTGTGGAAAGCTATAAAAAGAACATGTTTGCGCTGCTCGGCAAACCGGGCTACGAAGAAGCCAGAGCTGCTCTGGAAGAACGGCTGAAAAAGCAATAATCAGGATTTCCACCGCTCAGGCGGAAAAATAGAAACTTAGGAGGACTTACGATGATAACTTTGATTGTAGGCAAAAAGGGCTCCGGAAAAACCAAAAAACTGATCCAGCTGGTAAACGACGCGGTAAAAACGTCCAGCGGCAACGTAGTCTGCATTGAAAAAGGCGCCAAATTGACCTATGACATTGATCACAAAGCCCGTTTGGTTGATATCGAGCAGTACAACGTCAGCGGTTTTGACGCGCTGTTCGGTTTTCTGTCCGGTATCTGTGCAGGCAACTATGATGTGACCGATATTTTTGTGGATTCCACGCTGAAAATTGCCGGGAACGACATGGATCAGCTGGCGGATTTTGTGAAGAGCCTCAACACTCTGGCGCAATTTTCCGAAACCAGGATCACGCTTTCCATTTCTGCCGATGTGCAGGATATTCCGGAAAGCATCAATGACATTGTGCAGGAGATCTGAACCGGAACAAAGTTTTGCCCGGAACTGCAGCCCGCACCTCAAAAGGGGCGGGCTGCTCTTTTCGGAAAGAAAATATGTGAATTGTCTTGACAAAAGCTGATTCTTTCCGTATAATATTCTGAGTAGTGCAGAGGTGCAGTTATGTTTCTGGAACTGAAAAAGCTGTTTTTCGGCGAGTCCGGGCGCGAGGAGTTTTCCGGCGCGCTGGATTGGTCAACGGTAACGTATAGCGGATGTTGTCCGTTTTCAGCTCCCGTCCGGGTTTCCGGCACTGTATCGAACACCTCCGGGATTGTCCGTCTCGTTTATCGCGCGGAAACAAGGCTGAAAATGCCCTGTGACCGCTGTGCGGCAGAAACCGAGAAGGAATTTTCCAAAGCATTTGAACACGTTCTGGTCGCCTCGCTCAACGGCGAGGACACCGGAGAGTTCCTTGTGGTGGAGCCGGGCTATCGTCTTAATATGGACGAGTTGGCTCTTGCCGATATGTTGTTGGAATTTCCGAGCAAATACCTCTGCAAGGAGGATTGCAAAGGCCTCTGCCCGGGCTGCGGCGCAAATCTGAATTCAGAAGAATGCCGCTGCGGAGCAAAACCGGTGGATCCCCGTCTGGAGATTTTAAAAAATCTGATCAGCTGATGTTCTGAAATCTTGCAAGGAGGTGCTGACGATGGCGGTACCGAAGAGAAAAGTATCCAAGGCCAGAAGAGATAAAAGACGTTCCAACGTTTGGAAACTCGACGCCCCGGCTCTGATGAAGTGCCCGCAGTGCGGCGAATACAAACGCCCGCATAGAGTGTGCGCAAATTGCGGATACTACAACGGTAAGGAAGTTGTGAAAAAGGAAGCGTAAGTTTGACGCTCTTTTTCCGGAAAGGTAGAGGGGGAGAAATCCTTCTCTATTTTTTTTGAATCAATCCTGCGAAAACACAAAACAGGGAGAAGAAAATGTATGGCTGTTAAGATCTGCGGCGTGGAAGCAAAAAGCATCGCCCAAAAACACGGCGTCCGTGCCGGAGAAACCCTGATCGCCATCAATGGGCACGAGATCAACGATATCCTCGATTTTCGTTTTTACGAAACGAATGCCGCGCTGACGCTTCTGCTGGAGGATGACGGCGGCGTCCGCCGTGAGATTTCCCTGCGCAAGGCGCAGTATGCGAGCCTCGGCCTGGAATTTGAAACTTATCTGATGGACCGGCAGCGCCGCTGCCGGAACAACTGTATTTTCTGTTTTATCGACCAGCTGCCGGAAGGAATGCGGGAAAGCCTTTATTTTAAGGACGACGACGACCGGCTTTCGTTTCTGTTCGGCAATTATATCACGCTGACCAATATTTCTCAGCAGGAAATCGACCGGATCCTGATGATGCATATCAGCCCGATCAACATTTCCGTCCATACCACCAACCCGGAACTGCGCGTCCGGATGATGCGCAACCGTTTTGCGGGCGAATCGCTGAAATATCTCGATCAGCTTGCCAAAGGGGGCATCCGCCTCAATTGCCAGTTGGTGCTTTGTCCGGGCATCAACGACGGAGCCGAGCTGGAACGTTCCATGCGCGATCTGGAAAAGCTGTACCCGGCTTTGGAAAGCGTTGCTGCAGTGCCGGTCGGTCTGACCCGGTTCCGCGAAGGGCTTGCGGAGCTGCAGCCCTTCTGCAGGGATACCGCCGCCGCCGTGATCGACGCGATGGAGGCCTTTGGCGACAGGTGTAAAGAAAAGTACGGAACAAGGCTTTTCTACGCGGCCGATGAATTCTATCTCAAAGCAGAGCGCCCGCTGCCGCCGGAGGAGGAATACGACGGGTATCCGCAGCTGGAAAACGGCGTCGGAGCTATTACGCTGCTGCGCGAACAGTTCGGCGAGGCTTTGTCGGACGTTACGGCGGACGATTGCCCGCAAAAGCGTGAAATTTCGTTGGCGACCGGTGTTTCGGCGGCGCCGATTCTGGCAAAACTGCTTGACGCGCTTCAGGAAAAATGCGATAATTTTGAATATCATCTGTATGCGGTGCAAAATGATTTCTTTGGCCCGATGATCAATGTGGCAGGTCTGGTAACCGGCGGCGATATTCTTGCGCAGCTTTCGGGCAGGCCGCTGGGCGAAGAACTGCTGATCCCGGCCGTAATGCTGCGCCATGAACAGGATATGTTTTTGGATAACGTAACGGTGGAAGAGCTTTCCCGTAAGCTGAAGGTGCCGGTCAGAATTATCGGGGAAGACGGCGCCGATCTGCTGGACGGAGCGCTTGGCCGCTGAAGCGGCGCAGGGATCCTGCCCGGCAGGATCAGGACAAAACGGAAAATGTGCCGGAGCGAAGCTTCGGAAGTGTGAAAGGACGGATTTGAAACCATGGCAAAACCGGTAGTGGCCGTTGTCGGCCGGCCGAATGTGGGAAAATCCACATTGTTCAATAAGCTGGTCGGCAGACGGGTCTCCATTGTAGACGATTCACCCGGCGTAACGCGGGATAGAATTTACGGCGATTGTGAATGGTGCGGCCGGCAGTTTTTGCTGGTGGATACCGGCGGCATCGAGCCGCATTCCGACGATATTATTCTTTCGCAGATGCGGCGGCAGGCGCAGCTTGCCATGGAAGCCGCGGATGTGATCATTTTTGTGACGGATCTGCGTTCCGGTCTGGTGGCGACGGATGCTGAAATTGCGTCCATGCTGCAGAAAAGCGGACGCCCGATCGTGCTTTGCGTCAACAAGTGCGATTCTCCCGGGGAAGTTCCGGCGGAGTTCTATGAGTTTTACAATCTGGGCCTCGGCGATCCGATTGCGGTTTCTTCGGTGCACGGCCACGGCACCGGCGATCTGCTGGATGAAGTGCTGAAATATTTCCCGGAGGAACCGGAAAACGAAGAGGAGGGCGAGATCATCCGCGTTGCCCTGATCGGCAAACCGAACGTCGGAAAATCGTCTCTGGTCAACCGCGTTTCCGGCGAGGAACGCTCCATCGTCTCCGACATCGCCGGAACCACCCGTGACGCGATCGATACCACGGTGGAAAACCGGTTCGGGAAATTTGTGTTTATTGATACGGCCGGTCTTCGCCGCCAGAAAAAGGTGGAGGATGCCATCGAAAAGTACAGTGTGCTGCGTGCGCAGATGGCAGTGGAGCGCGCCGACGTCTGTGTGATCATGATCGACGCACAGGAAGGCTTTACAGAGCAGGATTCCAAGGTAGCGGGGCTTGCACACGAACAGGGCAAGGGCTGCATCATTGCCGTGAACAAGTGGGATGCCGTTGAAAAGGACGGCAGCACCATGGCGCAGTTCCGAAAAAAGCTGGAATCCGATTTTTCCTTTATGTCTTACGCGCCGATCCTCTTCATTTCGGCCAAAACGGGCCAGCGTGTGGATCAGCTGTTTGAAATGATCTGCCAGGTCGCGTCCCATAACGCCATGCGGATCCCGACCGGGCGCCTGAATGATATTCTGGCCGATGCTACCGCGCGGGTCCAGCCGCCGACCGATAAAGGCCGCCGGCTGAAGATCTATTATATGACGCAGGCCTCCACCAAGCCGCCCACATTCGTCTGCTTTGTCAATTCGGCAGAGCTGTTCCATTTTTCCTATCAGCGGTATCTGGAAAATCAGATCCGTGAGGTCTTCGGGCTTCTTGGAACTCCGGTCCGTATTGTCGTCCGGGAACGCGGCGACCAGCAAAAATAAAGGAGACGCATGGCATTATGAGAGAATTATTGAGTCTCTTCTTTCGGCAATACAGCTTACCGACGCTGGCAACGATCGCGGTCGGCTATCTGCTTGGGAGCATCAATTTTTCAATTATCATCACAAAGCTTTATATCAGGAAAGATATCCGTGATTTCGGAAGCGGCAATGCAGGCGCGACAAATGTTCTGCGATCCGTGGGCACGGTACCCGCGTTGTTCACCTTTGCCGGTGACTTTGCAAAACAGGTGGCGTCCATTCTGCTCGGCAGGCTGATTTTTACGGCGATGCTGTCGCAGACGACGGCAAACATGGATATTATTCTGCACTATGCCGCTTATCTGGCGGGCATCAGCTGCTTTTTGGGGCATATCTATCCGGTATTCTTTCGTTTCCGCGGCGGAAAAGGCGTTACCACGGCCGCCGCTCTGATGGCGCTGATCGATTGGCGTGTTTTTCTGATCGAACTGATCGTGTTTCTGATCGTGATGCTGTTTACCAGGATCGTTTCGCTCGGTTCGGTGCTGTGCGGAATCCTGTATCCGATCACGACGTTCTGCATTGCGTATTTTGTGGATTACCGCAAGGTGATCTATACCTCTGACGCCCCGTATACCTTAACGTATGTCATCGTCGCAACCTGTTTATCCGCCCTGATCGGGATCATTATGGTGATCAAGCACCGTGCAAATATTACCAGGATTCTGAACGGAACGGAGAAGCCGATCTCCTTTAAGCGGTGACTGTGTGTTGTACGGAACGCAAACGGAGGAAACAGCATGAACCGCAAATATGTTTTTTTGGATGTTGACGGCACGCTGGTCGATTTTGACGGCTGGCTGCCGCCTTCTGCAGAAGAGGCGCTTCTGGCTGCGCAAAAAAACGGCCATCGCCTGATTCTGTGTACAGGCCGGCAGAAATCGCAGATTTATCCGTGGCTGCTGGAGAAAATACCGTTTGACGGAGTGATTTCTTCTTCCGGAGCCAATGTGGAATACGGCGGAAAAAGAGTGGCACAGCATTTCTTTTCAAAGGAACGGTTGACCGGACTGCTGCAGGTTTTTCGCGGGGGAAACATTCCGTTTTGCCTGCAGACCGCAGAACGGCTCTATGCGGAGCCATGGTGTGCGCAGGGGATTTTTTCTTATTTTCGGGAAAACGATGTCGATCCCGATCAGATGGTCAGTCTGTTCGGAGATCTGACCCCGGTGGAGTGTGCAGATACGCTGGCAAACGTGGAAAAAGTCGTTTACTACAATGCCGGAGCGGATGTCGCGCAGATGCGGCGCAAGGTGGGCGCCGGTTACCAGATCGCAGGCTACAGCTTCGGGAATCTCGGCCCGGTCAACGGAGAAGTGTCTCTCGGCACGGTGAATAAGGCAAAAGGAATGGAAACCTGCCTGAAATACTGCGGAGCAGATGTCCGCGACTCCATTGCCGTGGGAGACGGGGCAAATGATATGGATATGATCGTTTTTGCCGGCATCGGGATCGCGATGGGCAATGCAGCGCCGGAATTAAAGAAGGCAGCCGACCGTGTGACTGATCCGATCGACCAGGACGGTCTGCAGAAGGCATTTCTGGCTGTCGGTCTGATCTGAAAAAGATCAGGAACAGTTGTTTGAAAAAAATTGCGGGATTTTCTTGTTCCGGGTAATGAAATGTGGTAAAGTATAAAAGCGGTATCAAAAGCCGACCTCCGGAGTTCGGCTTTATTTTTTTGTCAGGGGGAATTCTGTCCGGTCTGTCCCGGATTCCGGCGCCGGAAGAGATTCTCAAACAGAAGGGGAAATGAACAATGGAAAACTTTCTGGATCGCTTGAATCAGATCGCTCTGCAGCTGAAGGAATGGATCTGGGGAATCCCGCTGATCGTGCTGCTGCTGGCGGTCGGGATCCTGCTTTCTGTCCGGATGCATTTTCTGCAGCTGCGCCAGCTTCCGCGTGCGCTGAAATTCATGGTTCGGAATGAAGAGGGCGGCAGTGGAGAGGTCTCCAGCTTCGGCGCGCTCTGCACGGCGCTTTCGGCGACGATCGGAACAGGCAACATTGTGGGCGTTGCAACCGCCATTTCGCTCGGCGGGCCCGGCGCGCTGTTCTGGATGTGGGTCGCTGCGTTTTTCGGGATGGCAACAAAATATGCCGAGGGTCTGCTGGCGGTCAAATACCGTACGGTAGATGCAGACGGCCATGTGCTGGGAGGAGCGTTTTATTACATAGAGCGCGGGATTGCGGAACGCTTTCCGAAATGGAAAGGCTTTGCCCGTGTTCTGGCGATCCTTTTTGCCGTTTTCGGTGCGGGCGCAGGTCTGCTCGGCATCGGCACCATCACACAAGTCAACGGAATCGCGTCTGCCATACAGAACCTGACGGATCCGGAAAAAGCGGGTCTGGTCGTTCTGTTTGGTCACCAATTCGGCTTTACCTGGACGACGCTGATCGTGGCCGTTGTAACGGCGCTGCTGGTGGGGCTGGTCATCATCGGCGGCATCCGCCGGATCTCCGGCGTTTCGCAGGTCGTTGTTCCGGTTATGGCCTGCCTCTATGTTGTGATCTGTATTGCGGTGCTGATCGTCAATGCGCGCGCGATCCCGGATGTATTTGTCCGGATCTTTCAGGGCGCGTTCGGGCTGCGCGCTGCGGCAGGCGGCGCGGCAGGAGCCATGTTTCTGGCAATGCAGCAGGGGATCGCGCGCGGCATGTTCTCCAATGAGTCCGGTCTGGGTTCCGCGTCCATTGCGGCAGCGGCAGCCAAAACCGACCATGCGGCGCGGCAGGGTCTGGTCACCATGACAGGGACGTTTATCGATACCCTTGTCATATGCACAATGACGGGGCTTGCGATCCTTTCCACAAGCTCTCACCAGGCAGGGCTGGAGGGAGCTGCCATCACGGCCAATGCGTTTGCAACGGTTTTTCCGTTCCTTCCGGTTCTCGGTAAGGCGCTGCTTGCTGCCTGTCTGGTGTTTTTTGCATTTACCACGATCCTCGGCTGGGACTATTACGGGGAGCGCTGTGTGGAATATCTCAGCAAAGGGCGCAGCCTGCCGATCAAAATTTATCGCTGGGTCTATATTTTTGCGGTGCTGGCCGGGCCGTTCCTGACGGTTGCTTTTGTCTGGAATTTTTCCGATGCGCTGAACGGGCTGATGTCATTCCCGAACCTGATCGCGCTCTTTGTGCTTTCCGGTGTCTGTGCAAAGGAAACCGCGGCGTACCTGTCGATGCTTCGGGAGCAAAAACACTCAGAAAAAAGAAAACACCGTCAGAAGCAGTAAACAAATGAACCGCTGACCGAAACGAAGGGTGGAAAAAACATGATTCGCGTGATCGCCGATACAACCTGCGACTTTCCGCAGGAGCTGCAGGAGAAATATGGTCTGGAGCGGATGTCGCTCACCATTACAATGAACGGAAAAAGTTATGAGGACGGAGAGATCGGCGCAGAAGAGGTCTACAGCGACATGCGCAGGGGGATCGTTCCGCGGACCGCGCAGATCTCATACAGTGTGCTGTACCGCACGTTTGAAAGGATCTGCCGGGCAGGGATGATATCCTTTATATTGCGTTTTCGTCTGAGATGTCCGGCTGCTTTTCCTTTGCGAAGACCGTTGCGAACGAGTTGTCGGCGCAATATCCGCAGCGCAGGATCAAAGTGGTGGATTCCAGAGCAGGCTCCGGCGGCAGCGGCCTGATCGTGCTGCAGGCGCTCCGGCTGGTGCAGAGCGGAATGGATTGGGAAGCGCTGCTGCAGGAGCTTCGTTTTCTGATCGCTCATCTCGAACACGTTTTTTCTGTCGCAGATCTCGACTGGCTGGTCAAGGGCGGCAGGATCGCCCGTCCTGTCGGTTTTATCGGCAAAGCGCTTCACCTGCGCCCGTGGCTCGATATGGAAAACGGA
>JAQXJH010000092.1 GCA_029008595.1 Bacillota bacterium | reverse complement strand
ATGGTGCAGCACTGCCTGCCCGCTCACCGCGGCGAGGAGATCACGGCAGAGGTCTTTGAGACGCACGCCGATGAGATCTTTGAAGAGGCAGAAAATCGCCTCCATGCGCAGAAAGCCGTTCTCGTCAAGGTCATGGGAGAAGAATGATCCGCTGAAAACAAGAAATGCCCCGCGTTTCTTCCTGCTGTGCAGGGGAACGCGGGGCTTTTGTTTCCTATGAGCGGCTGATGTTATGACACGTAGCTGATGGTACCGTCGCTGTTGTATACGAACGGTCTCGGCCAAGAAAGCCGGTTCATCTCGGCAGAGAAGGAATCAAGCGACCAGCCGGTATACCGGTTGAGAAAATCAAATTCATTCAAGGATATCAAACGGTTTTCGTCTGTCAGAATGAAAGAATTCATAACATGCGCAGAGTAATGACCGGGATGCTTTGTGAACGGACAACGGCTGTCTCCGGAGATTAGCAGCACAAATCGGGTTCCCGGAGTAAAATATTCATATCCTGTGCACATCATGCCGGTTGCAAAATGTAAAATCCGGTCCCCGGTTTCAAAGTCTGTTTCTGCATTGACGGTTTTTATAATAGAATCGATATGAACAGGAAGAAAGAGAGCTTCAACGTCTACCGGAGCTGATCCCTCTCCGGGTGACAATGGAATGGTTTCTTCGTCTCCCCAGTTGCCTGTTACGGTTACCGTAACAAATGCTGCGTCGTTCAGGTGGCGGTCGTTGATGTTTGCAGGCGGATTTACATCAATTTCGGGGCTGAGCTGCGCGAACGGATATTGTTCATGGAGCGCCGCAATTTCTTCGTCCGGAAGAACGTCCGGCTTCACAGCGCAGGCAGGGCAGCAAAGCATCAGAAGAAGAATGGAAAGGATTGCCGAGACGATTTTTATAAAGCGTGTTTTCGTTGCGCTTCGACCTCCTCAAAGCTGTTGATCGTGTCGGGGAAATATTTCAGGGGTTCTCTGAAATCCGGTGTCGGCTGACAATGCACAAGGGAACCACCTCCAGCCTGCGGCAACGGCGTCTTTTTGCGGAAAGAAGTCCGTAAACTGCAAAGAGATAGTTACTTTACATCTTCCTCGGAATAAGGAGGCAGCCACGAGATGCTTTTCAACTCATTTTCAAACGAATTTAATGACCATCCGGTGTAGGTATCCATATACGGGAAGGGACTTAACGATACAATGCGGTCGTCCTCGGTAATCAGGAAAGAATCCATAATATACCCTTCATAATGATCGGGATATTTCGTTAAACAGGGATCACACTGGTCAAGAAGCATCACAAATCTTGCACCGGGCTTGAAATGGTCGTAACCGCGGCTTTCTGCCATTGGACGAAAATGCAGAATCCGGTCTCCGGGGACAAGATCAGCGTCGGTACAGTTGACTTCGCAGATAATGGAATCCACATGCACAGGCAGATAAACCGCAGTGCATTCCACCGGGGCCATTTCATTGTTGGGGGCCATCCAGAATTTGTCTAAGTTGGTCCATTCTCCGGTAACAGTAACAATTGCGTAGACATAGTTTTCGATTCTCCGCTCTTGTAAAGAGGAAGGAGGCCATACATCAAGGGTAGGACTATATTGTCCGTACTTATATTTTTCGCGGAGCGCCGCAATTTCTTCGTCCGGAAGAACATCCGGCTTCGCGGCGCAGGCAGAGCAGCAAAGCGCCAGAAGAAGAACGGAAAGAATTGCCGAAACGATTTTTATAAAGCGTGTTTTCATTGCGCTTCGACCTCCTCAAAGCGGTTGATCGAGTCGGGAAAATATTTCAGTTTTTTTCGAAATCCGGTGTGATTATCATTCTATGATACAAGAATATAAAATATTTACCAAAAAGTCAATGGATAAAACAAAGAAAAAACAATAAAAATCTGTCACACGTTCAGAATATTTGTTGATTTATAAACATATCCGTCGGGCAAAGGTGTCGGAAGATTTTGCCGGAAGCAAAACAGCCGAAAGGATTTTCCGGTTGCTGTTTGCTGCCGACTGTGATACAATATTCTCAGCAATGACAAAGAACTGATCCTGCCGCGGCAAGTTTTCCGGGCTTTCGCGGATGATTGATTCCGGAGCGATCAAAGAGACGGAGGGTCCGATATGAAAAAAAGACCGGTGCAGCTGATCCGCGCCGCCGCAGTTTTTCTTGGGGCGATAATGTTCCTTTCCGCCTGTTCGCCAAAACCGGCCAATACGGAATCCGGTGCGGCAGAATATGATTTTCCGGTGCAGATCGGTGAGGTGACCGTCAACGAAAGCCCGTCAAAGGTGGCGGTTCTTTCGCCGTCGCTGGCAGATATCGTCGTCAGCCTTGGTTCGGTGTACGAACTGAAGCTGGCTGCCCGCAGCGAGGACTGCACCGCGGGCGAGCTTTCGGTGTTGCCCTCTGCCGGCAGCGCGGAATCTCCGGACGTTGAAACGCTGAAAAATCTGGGCGTTCAGCTCGTTTTAACGGAGCTTGAGCCTTCGGAGGAACTGGCCGAAAGCTGCTCCGATGCAGGCATTCAGATCCTTGTTCTGACAAAGGCAACCACCCGGGAAGAACTGACCGCGCTCTTTACTTCGGTGGGCAGTGCGCTCGGCGGCGCAAAAACAGGCTACCGTGCGGCAGAGCGCAGGATCGCCAATCTGCTTTCTGCGCTGGACGATATCCAGCGGCTGATTCCCAAGGACGGCGCCAGCGTCACGGCCGGTTATGTGATCAACGCCGAAGGGGAATTTGCATCCGACAGCACCATGACGGGCAAGCTGCTGGCGTATGCGGGTGCGGTGAATATTGCGGCGGACGGCGGAACGCTTGCCGCGGACGAGCTTGCAACGGCGGATCCCGATTATATTTTCTGCGCAAAAGGGTTAAAGGACGAGCTGATACAGCGGGAGGAATTTTCGTCGCTGAATGCGGTGGTCAATGAAAGAATTTACGAAATCGACGGCGCATTGATGGAAAATCAGGGTTCTTCCATGCTGGACGCCGTGATCGAACTGGCGGGAACCATGTATCCGCAGCTGAAAACCGAAGGGCTGATCGCATCGTCCTCCTCTCAGGAGGCTTCGTCCGATGCGGAATCGGCGGCAGACCGCCCGGCCCGTGTGGACGCCGATTCCTCCAGAGCCGATATTCTGGTGCTGCAGGATCGGTTGATCGAGCTGGGCTACATGCAGCCGCCGGGAGACGGCTTTTATGGATATTGGACAAAAGCTACCGTACAGGAATTTCAGAAGCGCGCCGGGCTGGAAGAGACCGGAATTGCCGACGAAACGACCATGAACCGGCTGTTTGCCGACGACGCACCAAAGGGCTGATCCGGCAGCAGACTTCAGATGTTCAGCAGGGGAGGAATACACAGTGGCACAGGGAAGGTATGCCCGTCCGCAGCAGGAATCGCCGCGCGGCCGGCGTCCGAAGAATTCCGACAGGCGGTTTTATCTGATTCTCGGGTCGATTGCGGCGGCGGTCGCAATGCTGACCTTCTGCACCTGTGTGCTGCTGGCTCAAACGGCAGCTCCGGGCCCGGCAGCCTCTTCGCAGCAGCCGGAGCCGGACTCGTCAGAATGGCAGACCTCTTCCGAGGAGCCGCTTTCATCGGAAGACGGCTTCTCTTCGGCAGAAGACGGTTCTTCCGCCGAAGAGAGCGGCGTGCAGAGCGCTGATTCTGCCGTTTCCGGTGTGACGGCTGAGGCTTTTGCGGAAAACCCGATCGATGCCGCGCTGGAACAGGCGGCTGGCGCCGCAGCAAACAACGTTCAGCTGCTGAATGCGTATGAAACGGCGCTCGATGCATGGAAAAATGAAATTGCAAAGGAAACCGTGCGGCTGAAGCGTCTTTTGCCGGACAGCAGCGCGTTTTCTGCGGAGCAGGACGCCTGGGAGCGGCAGATGGAAACGGAGTTTGCGGCTTCCGGTGGGGAAGGAGAAGGCTCCAACGCGCCTCTGGAACGTGCGCACGCAGCGTACGATGCCTATCGCGCCCGTGCGGAAAAGCTGTATGCGCTGCTGATCACCTATGATCCGGGCTATCAGATCCGGTAAGCCGAAAACGGAAAGGATTTGTTTGTTCATGAAATTGCGTTATCGTTATTTTCGTGCGGCGCTTGCGCTGGCAGCAACGCTGTTGGCGGCAGGAGCCATCGCTTCTCTGGTTTTCATCCACAGGGACGGTTCCGCAGCGGACAGGATCGCGGGAACAGCTGCGGCCGTACTGCTGCTGTTGGTGGCGCTGATCCTGTATTACGATGCGTTTTTAAAAAAACACCGCAATTTCTTTTTGTACGACCCGCTGACCCGGGCGACAAAGGAACCGCAGCAGCTGGAGTTTGCCGATGTGGAAAGCCGGCTGAAAGCGCTTTATACGCAGCTGATGCCTTCCGTCCGGCCCGGGGCGGAAGTGATTCTGAAGAAACCGTACAGGTACCGTCTGGCGCCGCTGTTTCCGCCCCTGCTGGATCTGTTTACGCTGCATGAAATGATGGTACATTCTTCCGATGAAGTTTGGAACGATTTCATTTCCCTTCCGCAGCAGGATTTTGATTCTCTGCGGAAGATCCTTGCTGCGGACGGAGTTCCTTCTCTGGCGGAGCGGATGCCCCAGCTGCGGGAAGAGCTGCAGGCAGGCGATCTTCATGCTGCCCAGCAGTTTTTTATCTCGAAGAAAAAGGGGCTGGAAGCAACGCTGCTGCGTAAAGTCCTGCAGGATATCGAACGTTTTTAAGATCGGCCGTAAAAAAGCTGCTGTCATCAGATGCGATGACAGCAGCTTTTTTGATTCCGCAAGGGGCTTTTATTTGCGCAGAGGAAAGCGCCCCTCCTGCAGGGTGCGCTGTTCCAGATCATGCAGATCGTACGGTGTCTGCTGATAAACATAATAGTTGAGCCAGTTGGAGAACAGGATGGTGGCGGTGCTCCGCCAGCTCAGCTCCGGAGAAAGCGCAGGATTGTTTTCGGGAAAGTAGTGATACGGAATTTTCGGATCAAGCCCTTTGTTGACGTCGCGGAAATACTCGTTTGCCAGCGTCATCCGGTCGTATTCCGGATGGCCGGAAAGGAAAAAGCGCCGTCCGCTCTTGCTGGCGATCACGCTGACACCGGCCAGATGGGAATTGGCAAGGATCACAAGGCTTTCTGCTTTGTCGATATCCTCCCGCAGAACGGTAGTGTGGCGGGAATGCGGCATCAGGAACACGTCGTCCAGTCCGCGCATCAGCGGATGGTAAACATTGGCGGTGTGATGCGGAAAAACGCCGACCAGTTTTTCGGGCAGAAGATGCTTCTGGATGCCGTAAAAGTAATACAGAGCGGCCTGAGCGCCCCAACAGATAAAAAGAGAGGAATAAACGTTGGTGCGTGACCATTCAAAAATTTCGCAAAGTTCGTCCCAATAATCGACCTTTTCGAAGTCCATCAGCTCCACCGGTGCGCCGGTGACGATCATTCCGTCAAATTTCTGGTCGCGGACCTGATCGAGCGTATAATAAAACGAAGTCAGATGCGCGGCAGAGATATTTTTTGCAACGTGCGTTGCGGTCTGCAGCAGCTGGATCTCCACCTGCAGCGGCGTGTTTCCCAGAATCCGCAGCAGCTGCGTTTCCGTTTCCACCTTTGTGGGCATCAGGTTGAGCAGAAGAATGCGCAGCGGCCGGATGTCCTGTGTGACTGCGCGCTTCTCAGACATAATAAATATGTTTTCGGCTTCCAGGATCGCCTGTGCCGGCAATTTGTCCGGAATTTTAATCGGCATAGAGTACCGTTCCTTTCTGCAAAAAAGCACAGACGCCTGGCTTTCGGGCGCGTGCGGGCAGCCTGCAGAAATGCCGGGACTGCGGGCCGCGGTGCATGCCCTTGGCTTTCTGCGGAATTATTGATTGCGGTATGAGTCAAACAGATGCGTAAAATCGAAGGTTGCAAAATAATCGGCAGGCGTTTCCGCACGGCGGATCATCCGGAAGGAGCCGTCTTCCTGAAGCAGGATTTCGGCGGAGCGCAGCTTGCCGTTGTAGTTGTAGCCCATCGAAAAGCCGTGCGCACCGGCATCGTGCAGCACGAGCAGGTCGCCGATATCGATCTTCGGCAGCATGCGGTCAATGGCAAATTTATCGTTGTTTTCGCAAAGTCCGCCGGTCACATCATATTTGTGGTCACAGGGAGCATTTTCCTTGCCCATCACCGTGATATGATGATATGCGCCGTACATGGCCGGGCGCATCAGATTGGCAGCGCAGGCGTCCAGACCGATATATTCCTTGTAAATGTGTTTTTCGTGGATGGCCTTGGCAACCAGGACGCCGTTCGGTGCAAGCATCCAGCGGCCAAGCTCGGTAAAGATTTTGATATGTCCCATTCCGGCAGGAACAAGAACCTGCTCATACGCTTCCCGAACGCCTTCGCCAATGGCAAAAATATCGTTTTCCTGCTGCTCAGGCCGGTACGCGACGCCGACACCACCGGAAAGGTCGATGAAATCGATCCGGGCGCCGGTCAGCTCGTGCAGCTTGACGGCGGTTTCAAACAGGATGCGCGCCAGCTTGGGATAATATTCGTTTGCAACGGTGTTGCTGGCCAAAAAAGCGTGCAGTCCAAAGGATTCTGCGCCCTTCTCTTTCAGAATACGGAATCCTTCCACCAGCTGGTCATACGTAAAGCCGTATTTGGCGTCGCCGGGAGTGTCCATAATGGCGTTGTTGATGGCAAAATCTCCGCCGGGGTTGTAACGGCAGCAAATTGTCTTCGGAATACTGCCGGTCACCTGCTCCAGAAAATCGATGTGTGTAAAGTCGTCCAGATTGATGATCGCACCGAGCTTGCGGGCAAGCCTGAAATCCTCGGCGGGCGTGTCGTTGGAGGAAAACATGATGTTTTCCCCGTTGATCCCCACCGCATCGCTCATCATCAGCTCTGTCAGCGAGGAGCAGTCGCAGCCGCAGTTTTCTTCCTTCAGAATCTGCAGAATGGCAGGATTGGGCGTTGCCTTGACGGCAAAATACTCGCGGAAGCCCTTGTTCCAGGCAAAAGCCTTGTTCAGGCTGCGCGCCGTGCGGCGGATCCCCGCTTCATCATAAAGATAAAACGGTGTGGGAAACTGCGCGTTGATCTCGCGCAGCTTGTCGAGTGTAACGAATGTTTTTTTCATAGTAAATCCTTTCTGCTCTGACGGCGCGTGAAAAAACAGGTGCATTCAAAGCGTTGAAAATAATTCAGCGGAAATAAAACCAGTATGCGGCTCCGGTTCCGAGCAGCTGGAGCGCAAAAATGAGCGGCAGACCGATCATGAACCGTTTGTGCTGCGTTTTGTGGCGGATCTTTTTCATGGTGAGGTACACTCCGGGGCAGCCGCCCAGCGCAGCAGCAAGAAAAAGCGAACGTTCCCGGATGCGCCAGCGGTTTTGCCGCGCACGCTTTTTGTCGGAAACGACAAGCCCGGCCCCGATCAGATTGATCAGAAGCAGATAAACGATGAGAATGATCTGCCAGCGCTGCAAGAAAAGCCCCCCTCGGGCATATATTTATTCGGAAAAGCCGTCTGATGCACTGCAGCAGCGGATTTCCGCCCTTTATCATACTAAAATTCCGCGGCGCTGTCAATAACTGCGGCGCGCGGCGGCGGGATTTTTGCGCAGGAAAGCCGCGGTCTGTACGGGAAAGGATGATGTAAAAAATGAAACAGGCAATTCGTGTCCTTCCGGTCGCTGCGCTGGTGCTGACGGTCATTCTGTCGGCCAATGCCGGCCGACAGCCGCAGAACGGTTCGCCGGAACCTGCCGGCAGTCCGGAACCGTACCGCGTGGAACAGGTGTTTGATTCGTCGGAATTCAAAGCGGTCTGGGTACCGTATATGGATCTTGATCAGGCGGGGGAAGACGGGCAGCATTTCGGCATTTTCAAGAAAAAATTTGATGCGGTTCTGAAGAATGCAAAGGAAGCCGGTCTGAATACCGTGATCGTTCATATCCGCCCGTTTGCGGATTCATTCTATCGCTCGCAGTATCTGCCCTGGAGCCATCTGCTGACCGGTACGCAGGGCAGAGATCCGGGTTATGATGCAATGGCGTATATGGTGGAAGCGGCGCACAATGCGGGGCTTTCCTTTCACGCGTGGATCAATCCGCTGCGCATTCGTTCCTCCGGTACGCCGCAGACGCTCGCTTCTTCCAATCCGCATCAGGTCTGGCGCAGCGACGGCGATACCGCCAACGATCGCTGGACGGTGGAGCTGGAAACCGGAATTTATTTTAATCCCTGCTATGAGCAGGTGCGCGCGCTGATTATTGACAGCGTCAGAGAGATGGTGGAAAACTACGATGTGGATGCCGTACATATGGACGATTATTTTTATCCCACGCAGGACGAAAGCTTTGACCGGCAGGAGTATGACGCTTACCGGGCTTCGGTAACGGCGGGTGAGCCGCTTTCGCTTTCCAACTGGCGGATGGAACAGATCAATCTGCTCGTCAGCGGGCTTTACAGCGCGGTCAAGGAAACGAAAAGCAGCGTGCTGTTCGGCATTTCTCCGCAGGCGAATCTGGAAAACTGCCAGAACATGTATGCCGATATTGAAACCTGGTGTTCGCAGCCGGGCTACGTTGATTATATCTGCCCGCAGCTTTATTTTCATTTTGACAGCACGGTGAAACCGTTTGTGCGCACCGCGCAGGAGTGGAAAACGCTGGTCACCTGTCCGCAGGTAAAGCTTTATGCGGGGCTGGCGCTTTATAAGGCAAACGACCCGGAAGCGGATAACGGTTTGTGGATCGGGCAGGGAGATGTCATCCGCCGCCAGCTGGAAACGCTGGAGCAGCAGGAATACGACGGTTTTGCGCTTTATTCCTACGATTATCTGTTTGCGCAGCAGACGAGCGCCGAAATGCAGCAGGTCCGGCAATGTCTCGGCGCGGTACGGGAAAAAAGTCCTCCTGCCGGCGTGGATTCTTCTCCGTCAGACCCCGTCTGAAACACCGTCCGGTGTTCCGGTTCCGGCCTGCCGGGCAGAAGCGTTCTGTTCGGCGGCCATCCGGGCATATTTTCCGCCGAGCGCTGTCAGCTCCCGGTGCGTACCGCGTTCGACGATCCGTCCGTTTTCCAGATAAAGGATCTCGTCGGCGTCTTCCAGAGCGGAGACGCGCTGAGAGATCAGGATGCAGGTTTTTCCCTGCATCACGGCGTGCAGATTCTGCAGGATCCGCTGCTCGGTATTGACGTCGACGGAACTGAGTACATCGTCAAAAATCAGGATCTTCGGCTTCCGGATCAATGCACGCGCGATCACAACGCGCTTTTTCTGCCCACCGGAAAGATGCCTTCCGCGTTCGCCGGCCGATGTCTGATAGCCTTCTGCAAAGCGGCCGAGATCTTTTTTCAGGTCTCCTGCCTCTGCGGCGCGGTCAATGTCGTCTTCTCCGGTATCCGGCTCGTAAAACCGAATGTTTTCGGCGATGGAGGTGTCAAACAGAAATTCCTCCTGCGGCACACAGCCGATCGCCTGACGGATCGCCAGCGCGGGAATGTCGCAGAGGTCGACCCCGTCGATCAGGATCGATCCGCGCGGCGCCGTGCGGAATTTCAGCAGAAGATCCACCAGCGTGGTTTTGCCGCTTCCGGTTTCTCCGATGATCCCGAGCGTGTGCCCGACGGGAACTTCGGCGCAGAGATCATGCAGCACCTCGCGTCCGTCCACTTCATAGGCATAGGAAAGGTGACGAATGGAGATCGCGCCGCGGATCCCGTTCGGATAATCGCGCCGTTCCTCTTCCGGGATCTCCGGCGCGGAAAAGATTTCGTTCAGCCGTTTCATGGAAGCGCGTCCCCGCGCGGCAGAATTGATGATGCGGCCGAGCGAGACCACCGGAGCCATCATCATCAGGATGTAGTCATTGAATGCCACCAGCTCGCCGACGGTCAGCTCGCCGCGCAGCACCAGATTGGCTCCGTAAGTCAGACTGATCAGAAAACTCACGCCGAAGCAGATCTGGATCAGCGGATTCAGTAAGGCGGAGGTGTTGGTCAGGTCGATGTTTGCGCGGCACATTTCATCGCTTTGCTGAATGAAGGCCTCTGCGGCCGGTTCTTCGTGGTGAAACGCCTTGATCACGCGCATACCCATAATATCTTCCTGGATCACGCCGGAAAGTCTGGCGAACTGCCGCTGCACACCGGTGTATTTTTTTCGTACCCGGCCGCCGATCAGAACGACGGAAAGCACCGCAAACGGTACCGGCAGCAGCGCCCAGAACGCAAGCAGCGGGTGAATGCTGACAAACATTTTCTGCAGCGAAAACAGCACGGAGGTCACGCCGGTGAGAATGTTTGCCACCACCATGCCGGCGGTCTGGCGTACCGCGCCGATGTCGTTGATCGCCAGCGCCATCAGATCGCCGGTCTGGGCGGAGTCATAGAACGAAGCCGGGAGCCGCTGCAGCTTGCAGAACAGGCCCTCGCGCAGAAAAACCTCCAGATTCCGCGCGTTTCCGTTGATAAAATAACGCCAGCAATACCGCGTTGCAAAGATCAGAACGGCGGTGCCGACCAGATAGGCGGTCTGCGTCAGCACATAATCCCGGTCGATCTGTCCGGCGCCGGCGTTCAGCCCATTGACCGCGTTTCCGAGAAACATCGGCGACCATGCGGCAAAATAGGAATTGAGCAGCAGAAAAAACGCGCCGGGCAAATACCGCCAGCCGTACCGTTTAAAGAATTCCTTCAGCATGCTATTGCGATTCCTTTCTGATTGGTCGGGAGTGCAAAATGGTAAAACGCAGCCACCGTTCAGGGAATGGCTGCGTTCTGTATTACGGCAGATTCGGATGTCGATGCGGGGAACCCTGCGGACGGGCAGCGCAGCAGCATTCCGGAACGCGCCGTCCGGCGATTCCGGGATCCGCAGCAGCGCGGGTCAGCAAAGCCCGCTGACGGATCCGCTCAATACCATTCGTCGATCAGCTGGCCGAGGATCCGGATGCCTTTTTCCAGCTGCTCGTCGGTCGGGGTCGTGTAATTGGTCCGGAAGGAAAGGCAGGGCAGGTTCTCGTCTGTCAGGAAGGCGTTGCCGGGAACCACCGCGACCTTGCGCAGAACGGCTTCTTTGCAGAATTTCGGCATATCCGCGCCGTCCGGAAGCGTACACCAGATAAACAGACCGCCCTGAATCGGCTCGTACTGTACCTTCGGCAGAATGTAACGGTCGAACAGACCCATCGTGAATTCGGCTTTCTTTTTATAAATCTGCTTGAGCGAAAGCAGGTGTGCGTCATAATCATATTTGGTCATGAATTCATTGACGATCATCTGTGCCCAGATGTTGGTGTGAACATCCTCGCCCTGTTTGCAAACGACCATCTTGTTCATGACAGGTGAGGGCAGCAGCGCAAAACCGACGCGGATACCCGGTGCAATGACCTTGGAAAACGTGCCGGCATAAACAACGATCCCGTCTTCGTCAAAGGACTTGATGCTCGGCAGATCTTCGCCGGCAAAGCGCAGGTCGCCATAGGGGTTGTCCTCCAGAATCATCACCTTGTACTGCTTTGCCAGTTCATACATGCGGCGGCGCTTGGCAAGACTCATTGTACGGCCGGTCGGGTTTTGAAAATTGGGAATGGTGTAAATGAATTTAACGTGCTTTTCCTCCTGCAGGGCCTTTTCAAGCGCGTCCATATTCATGCCGTCGCTGTCCATCGGGACTCCGTGCAGCTTGACCTGATAAGAGCGAAACGTGTTCAGCGAACCGACAAAGCTCGGCGCTTCGCAGAGGACAACGTCGCCTGCGTTGCACAGGGACTTGGTGAGCAGATCCATGACCTGCTGCGCGCCGGAGGTGACCAGAACGTCGTCAAAATCGCGGCCGATCCCGTGTGTGCGCTTCATATAATCGCGGATCGTCTGCCGCAGCGCGGGATAACCCTCCGTCAGGCTGTACTGCAGCGCATCCACAGGATGTTCCTTCAGAATCTTCGCAGAGATCTCCGCAATCTGCTCCGAAGGAAACGCCTCGGGCGCCGGGTTGCCCGCAGAAAGGGAAACGACCGACGGATCTGCGGCGTATTTGAAAATTTCGCGGATTGCCGACGGCTTTAAATTCTGGACACGGTCAGAAAACTGATATTCCATCATGAAAACCATTCCTTTCTGTTGCACAGGCTCCGCCTGTGGAAAACGCTTCTATTATAGCACAGTGCGATTGACTTTTCAATGGTAAAGCGCTGATATTCACACGGACCGGCGCGGCTTCCGGCTGCCGGATTTCCCCCGGCAGAAATTGCGGATCGCTTTCTTCTGCTGAATTTTATCGCCAGAACGATAAAATTTCTTTATTTACTTGACGCATCCGGAATGGAACGTTAAACTAAAGGCAAATACTAAGAACCCCATGTGATTCAGCAGCGGAAAATCTATCATGAAAGGATGCACAAAATGGATTTTAATATCGAGCGGATCAAACAGATGCTGAACCTTCTGCAGCGGAACCGGTATTATGCCCGGCTGGCGCTGCCCGGCTGGCGCTATTGCGAATGCGGATATAAGAAGGATAACACGATCCCGGACAAAAACGGCCCGGAATTCCGCACCTTCGGCGAAGACGAGCGCTGGGGAAAAGCGGCGGACAGCCACGCCTGGTTCTGCCGGCATATCGTTGTCCCGCAGGAATGGAAGGGAGAGGTGCGCTTTGCGCTGCGCACCGGCAAGGAAGGTCTGTGGGACGCGCGCAATCCGCAGTTCATCGCTTATCTCAACGGCGTACTGACGCAGGGGCTTGACGTGAACCATACCGAGCTGCTGCTGCCGGAGCTTGCCGAATTTGATCTTGATCTTTACGCCTATGCCGGTCTGGACGGTACGCTTTCGGAATTTCACGCCGAACTGCAGTGGGTCAATCCCGACTGCGAACAGCTGTATTATGACCTGCGTGTCCCTCTGGAGATCCTCGAATTTTCCGATCCGGGTTCCAAAACCTATGCCGATGTGCTGCGAATGCTCAACGAGGCAGTCAACCGGATGGACTGCCGTGTTCCGGGCAGCGAAGCGTTCAATGCCTCCGTCCGTGCGGCAAGCGAATACCTCAGAACGGAG
>JAQXJH010000091.1 GCA_029008595.1 Bacillota bacterium | reverse complement strand
AGGATCGCCGTTGCGGAAGAAACCGTCCGTCTGCGCAGTCATTTTGCCGAAATGACGCAGATGCTGGAATCCGGAACAGGCGTTGGCCGCAAGCTGGATTTTGTGGTGCAGGAATTGAACCGGGAGGCC
Organism: Bacillota bacterium; assembly: GCA_029008595.1. Taxonomy (GTDB): domain Bacteria; phylum Bacillota; class Clostridia; order Oscillospirales; family Acutalibacteraceae; genus CAKXIK01. The sequence continues at coordinate 8,706 of JAQXJH010000091.1, read as the reverse complement.
AATACGATCGGTTCCAAGGCTCAGGATGCTTCGATTGCACATATGGTGATCGACATGAAGGCGGAAATTGAAAAGATCCGCGAACAGATCCAGAACATTGAATAAGCGGAGGACAAAACGATGAAACTGATTAATATTGGGTTTGGCAATATGGTGTCGGCCAATCGTCTGGTTGCCATCGTCAGCCCTGAATCGGCGCCGATCAAACGAATCATTCAGGATGCCAAGGAACGTGGTTCGCTGATTGATGCAACTTACGGCCGGAGAACCCGGGCGGTGATCGTGACAGACAGCGATCATGTGATCCTTTCTGCGGTGCAGCCGGAAACGGTCGCCAACAGGCTGAATGACCGCGAAACGGACGATATGGACGAGGAGCTCGATGAAGATGAAGAATAAAGGTCTGCTGATCGTGTTTTCCGGGCCGTCCGGTTCCGGAAAGGGAACGATTTTACACGACGTTCTGGAACAGAATCCTTCGGTGATGCTTTCCGTCTCTGCAACGACGCGTTCGCCGCGCGAAGGCGAACAGGACGGTGTGAATTACTTCTTTTTGAGTAAGAATCAGTTCGAACAGCTGAGTGCCGACGGCGGCATGCTGGAGCACGCCTGCTATTGCGGGAATTATTACGGTACGCCGCGCAAGCCGGTGGAAGAAGCCCTGAAAAACGGGAAAGATGTGATTCTCGAAATCGAGGTGCAGGGCGCGCTGCAGATCAAACAGAAATTCCCTGAGTGTGTTACGGTCTTTATTCTGCCGCCCTCCATGGAGGTGCTGGAAAGCCGTCTGCGCAGGCGGCAGACCGAAGATGAGGAAACGATTCAGAAACGTCTGGCAAAAGCAAAAGAAGAGCTTACCTTTGCGAAGCAGTATGACTATGTGGTCGTGAACGGAGAACTCAAAACAGCCGTTGATGATATGCAGGCGATTCTGCGCGCGGAACATTGCCGTGCCGCACGCAATGAAGTTATGATTTGATTGGAAAGGAACGGACTCAGATTATGTTGAAACCGATTGTTGACAGTGCTATTGAAAATGTGCCGAGCCGGTATGCTCTGGTGATCGGCATTGCAAAGCGTGCCCGCCAGATCGTGGATGAGGCGGAGCAGAATGGTGAAATTCTGGTGGAAAAGCCGGTCGGCCTTGCGGTAGAGGAATTCCTGAACAAGGATTATGAAATTGTCGAGCCGCCCGAGTCGGGCGAAGCCGGGGAGAGCGCTCCGGCGCAGGTATTCGGACAGGGCTTTTCTCTGGAAGAAGCGGAAGAGCCGGCCGAGGATGATCCCACAGATGAACATTAACACCAAAGCAAATGGAAGGCTTCGATGAACATGGTTCCCATTGTGCAGGTTGCGGTGGATCAAACGGCCTATCATTTTGATAAGCCGTTTGATTATATCGTTCCGGAAAATTTAAAAGACCGTGTCCGCCCCGGCTGCCGGGTACTGGTGCCGTTTGGCCGCGGAGATCGCCGGCGGCAGGGGATTGTTCTTTCCTGCTCCGAAGGCGAAGGCGCGTCTCTGAAGCGGGTGGCAGATCTGCCGGACGAAGAGCCGCTTCTGAGTCCGGAGATGCTTCAATTGGCGCTTTGGATGAAGGAAACAACGTTTTGCACGGTTTATGAAGCGGTCCGATTGATGCTGCCGGCAGGGATCCATCTGAAAATGAAAGATTGTTACGCGGCAGCAGATTTTTCCGAAGAGATGCTGAACGGCTTTTCCGCAGAGGAACGGCAGATCGCTCTTTTTCTCAAAAAAAACGCAGGTCTGCTGCCGGAGGATAAAATTGCTGCCCGCCTGAAGTTACAATCGGATTCCTGCGGGAAAATGCTTTTGCATCTGTCCAGAAGCGGGATCCTGATCCGTTCCCAGACTGCGGTGCAGCAGATCGGCGACGCTTCTTTGCGCATGGTGCGCCTGACGGAACAGCCGCTGCCGGAAAAACTGACGGCCAGACAGCGTGCGGTCGTGGAACTCCTGCAGGAGGTCGGCTCCGCCGCATATAAGGAAGTCTGTTATTTTTGCGGCGTAACAGCCTCCGTGCTGCAGGCTTTGGAACGGAAGAGCGTGATTGAATGTTACGAAGCTGCCGTCAGCCGCAGCAGGTATGCAGCGGAGCCGGAGACCCGCTGCGACCCTTCCGCAGTAAAGCTGACTCCGGAGCAGGAAAATGCGTTTGAAGCGTTTTTGCAGAAACAGCAGAAGGGCGGAGGAATCTCGCTGCTTTACGGAGTAACAGGCAGCGGCAAAACCTCGGTATTTCTCCGTCTGATCGATGAAACCGTCCGCCGCGGCGACAACGTGATCCTGATGGTGCCGGAAATTTCCCTGACGCCGCAGCTGATCACGCTGTTCCGCCGGTGCTTCGGTTCTCAGATCGCGGTATTTCACAGCGCGCTTTCTCTGGGAGAACGCAAGGATGAATGGATGCGCGTTTTTCGCGGTGAGGCAAAAATTGCGATCGGAACGCGTTCCGCTGTTTTTGCCCCGTTTCGTTCCGTCGGTCTGATCGTCATGGACGAAGAACAGGAACAAAGCTATAAATCGGAGTCCTCTCCGCGCTTTCACGCCAGGGAGATCGCACGTTTCCGGTGCCAGTATCATCACGCTTTGCTGCTGCTTGCGTCTGCAACGCCGTCGGTCGAAAGCTTTTATTACGCGCAGAACGGCCGCTACGGCTGTCACGTCTTAAAAAAGCGATACGGCAACGCGCAGCTGCCGCAGGTAGAAGTGGTCGATATGACTGAAAATACAGGGCGGTCCGGAATTTTCAGCACGCGCCTGATCGAGGAGCTGGAGCATAATCTGCGGGAAAAGCGCCAGTCGATCCTCTTGCTGAACCGGCGCGGCTATCACACCTTTGTCTCCTGCAGCGCATGCCAGAAGGTGCTTGCCTGCCCAAATTGCAGCATTTCCATGACATATCACACAGCAAATCACCGGCTGATGTGTCATTACTGCGGTCATTCGGTACCGCTGCCGGAAAAATGCCCGAATTGCGGCGAACCGGCAATACGGTACGGCGGAACCGGTACGCAGCGCGCCGAGGAAGAACTGAAGGAACTTTTTCCGCAGGCGCGTGTGCTGCGCATGGATGCAGATACCACCATGGCGCGCTTTTCACATGAGGAAAAGCTGGCGCAGTTTTCGGCAGGAAAGTTTGATATTCTGATCGGCACACAGATGGTCGCCAAGGGATTGGATTTTCCGAATGTGACATTGGTAGGCGTTCTTTCTGCGGATCAGGAACTGTATGGCGATGATTTTCGCAGTTATGAACGCGCATTTTCCCTGCTGACGCAGGTCGTTGGGCGTGCCGGCCGCGGTGCGGCAGAAGGCAAAGCGCTGATCCAGACCATGACGCCGCACAACCCGATCATACGCATGGCAGCGCAGCAGGATTATGATGCGTTTTACCGCGGTGAGATCGAAGTTCGGCGGGCAATGCTCTATCCGCCGTTTGCGGATCTCTGTGTTGTCGGCTTTGTCGGCAGCGCTGAGCTGCCGGTGAAAAATGCGGCGGATGCCTTTCTGAGCGAATTCAAAGCTCTGGCCGCTGCAGAATATCCAGAGCTTCCGCTGCGGGTGGTCGGGCCATCGCCGGCGGCGGTTCTGCGGGTCAATCAGAAATATCGCTATAAGCTGCTGATCAAATGCCGCAGCAGTTCCCGTTTTCGCCGGCTGCTGTCGCAGTTGCTGGTGCAGCACGGACAGAACAGAAATTTTAACGGGGTCACAGTATATGCTGACATGAATCCCGATAACATATTATAATGGTCACGAAAGGAATTGAGGTATTATGGCGATTCGCAATATTGTAAAGGAAGGGGACGACATTCTCCTGAAGCAATGCCGTACCGTTGAAAAATTTGACCGCAAACTGGCAGAACTGATCGACGACATGCTGGAGACCATGTATGAAGCGAACGGCGTAGGGCTGGCCGCGCCGCAGGTAGGAATTCTCCGGCGCGTTGTCGTGATCGATATCGGGGAAGGCCCAATTGAGCTGGTGAACCCGCAGATCATTGAACAGCACGGTACACAGCAGGAGATGGAAGGCTGTCTTTCCTGCCCGGGCGTGTGGGGGGTCACCAAGCGGCCGCTCTGGGTCAAGGTGCGCGCTCAGGATCGCCTGGGAATTTATCATGAATATTCCGGTCAGGATCTGCTTGCACGCGCATTTTGCCATGAACTGGATCATCTGGACGGGATCCTGTTCCGCAGCCATGTTGTGGAGTATGTGGAACCGGATGCGGAGGATTGAGAAAAGCGGGCTGCGCAATCCCGCCGGGCGAAGAAAGTGAAGGTGCACAGTGAAGATTGTATTTATGGGCACACCGGATTTTGCAGTACCGACGCTGCTTCGGCTTCTGCAGGACGGACATGAGGTCTGCGGCGTATTTACGCAGCCGGACAAAGCAAAAGGGCGCAGCAGTACGCTGCAGCCGCCTCCGGTCAAAGCGGCGGCTGTAGAGCACGGGATTCCTGTTTTTCAGCCGCAGAGCATGAAAACGCAGGAGACGCTTGAGCTTTTGCAGCAGCTTGCTCCGGAGCTGATTATCGTTGTTGCATACGGCAAAATTCTGCCGAAGTCTGTTCTGGAGCTTCCGCAGCACGGATGCATCAATGTTCACGCCTCGCTGCTGCCGAAATATCGCGGAGCAGCGCCGATCCAATGGTCGATCATCAATGGAGAAACCGTTACCGGCGTCACGACCATGTGCATGGACGTCGGAGTGGACACCGGCGATATGCTGCTGAAAGCAGAAACGCCGATTGGAGAAAATGAAACGGCGGAACAGCTGCACGACAGGCTTTCTCAGATGGGAGCGCAGCTTTGTTCGGAAACGATCACGCTGCTGCAGCAGGGGAAGCTGGTCAGGAGCAGGCAGGATGATGCCGGATCCTGTTACGCGCCGATGCTGACAAGAGAACTTTCCCCGGTTGACTGGACAAAACCGGCGCAGCAGATCCATAATCAGGTTCGCGGGCTGACCCCTTGGCCGGGTGCAGAGACGCGGTTCGCCGGCAAAAGGCTGAAGATCCACGCTTCCCGTTTGGCGGCGGATCGGGCAGGAAAGCCGGGAGAAATTCTTTCCGAACTTCCGCTGGTGGTCGCCTGCGGAGAAGGTACGGCGCTGGAATTGACAGAAATCCAGTACGAAGGCGGAAAAAGAATGCAGGTTTCCGATTTTCTGCGCGGACATCGCATGGAAACAGGAACTTTGCTCGGGTGATGCCCGGGAATTCTCAGGAGGTAACAGGATCATGGGCTTTTATTATTACAACTGGAGCTATTTTATTTTTATGCTGCCCGCGCTGCTCCTGACCATGTGGGCGCAGGCCAGTGTCAAATCGACATTTTCAAAGTATTCCAAGGTAAGAAATGCGCGGGGACTGACGGGAGCCAACGCTGCTGCAACGGTACTGCGCAACAACGGGATCACGAATGTGTGTCTGGAGCATGTCCGGGGGAGCCTTACCGATCATTTTGATCCCAGGAGCAGCGTGATCCGCCTTTCGGATACCGTCTATGACGTGTCAAGCGTGGCGGCAGTAGGGGTGGCCGCACACGAAGCCGGTCATGCTGTGCAGCATGCCGTAGGATACAGCCCCATGAAGCTGAGATCTGCCATTATTCCGGTGGCCCGCGTCGGTTCGCAGCTTGCCATGCCGATGATCGTTCTGGGTATGCTGCTGCCGGTGCAGTTTGATTTTGTCGTTACTGCCGGCATTCTTCTGTATTCTCTGGCTGTTTTGCTTGAGCTGGTTACTCTACCGGTTGAATTCAACGCCAGTTCGCGTGCTCTGGCTGCCATCGCGGAGTCGGGAATGCTTTCTCAGGAAGAGCTTTCAGGCGCAAAACGGGTTCTGCGGGCGGCGGCAATGACGTATCTGGCATCCGCGTTTACGGCGATCCTCAGTCTGCTGCGGCTGCTGATGATTTTCGGACGAAGGAATAATGACCGATGAATCAGCCGAATGCGCGAGTTGCTGCGCTGAAAATTTTGCTGCGGGTCAACGAGCAGGATGGATATTCCAATTTGCTGCTGAACAACACGCTGAAGGAAATGAATTTGTCTGTAAAGGAAAAAGCCTTTGCAGGATCTCTGGTCTACGGCGTACTGGAACGGCAGATCACACTGGACTATATCATTGCGCATTTTTCTGAACGGCGGCTGAGCGAGATGGAGCCTGTGGTGCGCAATGCGCTGCGCCTTGGCGCTTACCAGCTGCTTTATCTGGACAAGGTGCCGTCTTCCGCCGCAGTCAATGAAACGGTCAACTGTGTCAAAGCGTTCGGCGCTTCCAATGCCGCCGGCTTTACCAACGCGGTTCTGCGGGCGATCGACAGAGGCGGGCGGCAGGTCGGATTTCCTCCGAAAAAAAACTGGAAAACTTACCTTGGAACCTGTTACTCCGCGCCGCAATGGCTGATTCGCCTGTGGGCAAATGCCTATGGACGGGGATGCTGCGAAGAGCTGCTGAAAGCTTCTTTTGGGCGGCCGCCTCTTACCGTGCGTGTGAATACACAAAAGTGTACGGCCGCAGCATTATCGGATGCGCTGGAAAAGGAAGGGGTATCATCCGCTGCCAATCCGGTCGTTCCGGATGCGCTCGATTTAACCTCCACCGGTTCGATCGAGCAGCTGAATACGTTCAAAAACGGATGCTTCCATGTACAGGACGCCGCGTCGCAGCTGCTGTGTTATGCATTCGGTGCGCAGCCCGGCGAACGGATCGCAGATGTTTGTGCAGCGCCCGGCGGCAAATCGTTTACCATTGCCGAAACGATGCGCGGGACCGGAACCGTCGATTCCTTTGACCTTTATCCGGCCCGGGTAGATTTGATTCGGGAAGGCGCAAAGCGGCTGGGATTGATGAATATCCGTGCGGAAGAACGGGACGCAGCAGCCGGAGATACCGCAAAATTATACGATCGCGTTTTGTGCGATGTACCGTGTTCCGGGCTGGGGATCCTGCGCAGAAAGCCGGAAATCCGCCTGAAATCAAAGGAAACACTTGACAACCTGCCTTCGGTGCAGTATTGTATTTTGGTGCAGTCATCCCGGATGGTTTGTCCGGGAGGAGTTCTGTTTTATTCGACCTGTACCCTGAATCCGGCAGAAAACGATGCGGTCGTTTCGCGCTTTTTGGCGGAGCATCCGGACTTTTCGCCCGCGGCGCTTTCTTTGCCGTCCACCGTGCGCCGCACGGTACAGGAACCGGAACATCAGATCACACTGATGCCGCATGAACATCACACGGATGGTTTTTTCTTTGCGGCGTTTCGGAAAGAATTTCCGGCAAAAAATTGTTTAAAATAAGCATCAAGGAAATTCAGGAGGTGTGAACGGATGGTAGATATCCGTTCTGCAACGGAAGAAGAGGTGCGTGCTGCCGTTGTGCAGCTGGGTGAACCGGCATACCGCGCCGGTCAGATCGTCACATGGCTGCAGCAAAAAGGCGCGGAAAGCTTTGATGAAATGACAAACCTTCCGAAAGCGCTGCGCGAAAAAATGAAGGATACCTTTGAGCTGCGCTGCGCAAAAAAGCTCCGGCGCTGGGATTCTTCGCTGGACGATACTTCAAAATATCTGTTTGAACTGAATGACGGTGAAACGATCGAATCGGTTCTGATGCATTATCATCACGGCTATTCGGTCTGCATTTCTTCTCAGGTCGGCTGTAAAATGGGCTGTACCTTCTGTGCAACAGGTATGGGCGGCTTCCGGCGGAATCTGACCCCTTCGGAAATGCTGGCGCAGGTGCAGGCAATCGAACGGGATAAACATATCCGCGTTTCCAATATTGTGCTGATGGGAATGGGAGAGCCGCTCGATAATTATGATGCCGTTCTGCGTTTTTTGCGGCTTGTTTCCGCAGAGAGCGGTCTGAATATCGGGATGCGCCATATTTCGCTTTCCACCTGCGGTGTTGTGGATCGTATTTATGATCTGATGCAGGAAAAGCTGCAGCTGACGCTTTCGGTTTCTCTCCATGCGCCCAATGATGAGATCCGCCGCAAAACCATGCCGGTTGCCCGCCGTTGGGACATGTATGAGCTTTTAACCGCCTGCAGGGACTATGAGCAGACGACCGGACGAAGGATTTCTTTTGAATATGCAATGATCTCCGGTGTGAACGACAGCGACGCCTGTGCAAAAGAGCTGGCGGAAAAGCTCCGCGGAACACTTTGTCATGTCAATCTGATCCCTGTCAATGAAGTAAAAGAGAATCAATACAAACGCAGCAGCCGGGAACGGCTGGAGCGTTTTTCAGATATATTGTCCCGCAGCGGCATTGCAGTTACGGTGCGCCGTACGCTTGGAGCTGACATCAATGCTTCCTGCGGTCAGCTGAGACAAAAATCTTTTGAACAAACAGACGGTTCAGATGTGATCTCCGGATCGGATAACGACCGGGATGTCTGAAAGGAATGGGCATGTCAATGAATGTTTACATGAAAACCGATACCGGAAGAATCCGGTCTTCCAACCAGGATGCAATGTTTTCCATGAAGCCGGAACAGGATGTGCTTTGTGCAGCGGTGTGCGACGGCATGGGCGGAGCAAACGGAGGAAATGTTGCAAGCACTCTGTGTGTCAAAGTCCTGCAGGATCAGCTGCAAAGAGCGTACCGTTCTGGGATGAGTGAAAAATCTGTGATTCAGACGCTGACCACCGCCTTGTTCAATGCAAATCT
>JAQXJH010000090.1 GCA_029008595.1 Bacillota bacterium | reverse complement strand
CTATCATGTATCATACCTGCAAAACGAAAAAATTGCAATCGTTGAAGCGGTTTGTGACAGAATTGAAAGATTAGGCGGCCGGCGCGTGCCGCGGCGGGAGGAAGGAAAAAGCGGAATGAAAACGGTCATTTTGTGCGGATGCAGCGCGTCGGAGCGCAGAATAGCAGGTTCGTTTTCCCGGTATGCCGATGTGCGCTATTTCGGTGAAGACGCCGTCTGGCAGCGCGGAGAAGAGGGGCAGAAGCTGGTCGTTTATTCCGTGCCTCGGCTGCCTCGCGTACAGGCTCTGCCGGCAGTACTGGTGCTCGGCAGCGAACTGCCCGCACAAACGGACGGGATTCGGCCGTGCCTGCTGCCGGTGTTTGATTCCAGCAGCAGGGCAGCGGCACGCCTGCTGTCGCAGTTCGGCGGCGCGGCGATCGGCTGCGGAACATCTCCGAAGGACACCTTCAGCCTGGCAAGCTTTTCGGAACAGAAAGCAGTCGTCAGCCTGCAGCGCAATCTGCCGGCTCTGACCGGTGAAACGGTCGAACCGCGGGATATTACCCTCCGTTTGCGCCGCGGCTGTTCTGTTTTTGAGATCATGGCGTTCTGTGCCGTCATGCTGCTGTGCGGCGGCTCCGAACAGGAGATGGAAGTTGTGTGACGGATGCCGGGCAGTGCGGATCAGCCCCGCCGCAGAATAACATTCGGTTGTTTTTGCGGGCGCATCATGATATAATGCAGTCAAAAGGTCTGCAAAAGCGGATGCGGAACGGGGGAAAGCCGAAATGGATACGGCAGGCAGGCGGCAGCGACCGCGAAAGCGGCTGCGCGCACCGGATATTCTTTTGATCGTGCTGGCGGCGGCAGCATTGGTATTGCTGCTTTTCCGGCTGGCAGGCGTGCGGATCTATGTGATGGCCTCGTCCAGCATGGAGGAGGCCATTTCCGTCGGGGATCTGGTGGTGGTGACGCCGAAAAGCTATGACAGGATCCAACCCGGCGATGTGATCACCTTTGCTGCCGATCCTTCCGGGCAAACGGTGACCCACCGCGTGATCGCGAAGAACGAAGCGGAGCAGACCTTTGTTACAAAGGGAGACAACAGCGCTGCGCCGGATGAACCGGCGGTACCGGGCAGCAGAGTGGTCGGGGTGGTCAGCCTGGTCGTGCCCGGCGCGGGGGAGCTTTCTGTTTTTCTGGCGACTCTGCAGGGCAAGATCCTTCTGGGGCTTCTGTTCGCAATTTTTGTGGTCACCGTGCTTCTGATCGCTCTCTGCCGAGGAAAAAAGAAAAGCGGCCGCTTTCCGGCTGAAAAGTGACCGAAGACTGTTTTACCGAAAAAAACAACACCCCGTCCGGGGAGCGGCGATTTCTTCCGCTTCATCAGACGGGGTGTTTTTCATGAAATTTTACATTCCTGCCGGAGAGGGACTCAGGCGTTCTCCAGACGTTTCAGATCCTCAAAGCAGATCTTTGCTTCGGTGATGCCGTCCGGCGTCAGGGTTTCGCTTTCCACGACCATCGGAACGCCCATTTCGATCGCCTTGCGGTAAACCGCAGGAACCGGCGCGGTGCCCATGCCGAGCGGAGTGCCGTGGCCGCGCGCGTCGCCGTCCTTGATGTGGATGAACTGCAGGCGGTCGCGGTATTGTTCCATCAGGGCGACCGGGTCGCGCCCGGCAACGTATGCCCAGTAGGTGTCGATCTCGAGCTTCAGCGCCGTGCGGGAAACGATCTCGTCGTAAGGCACAAAGCCGTCCGCCATGGTTTCAAATTCCTTGTAATGGTTATGGAAACCGAGCGTCATGCCCATCGCTTCCAGCTTCGGCTGTATTTCGTTTACGCCGGCAACAAAAGCGTCCATGGTCTTGCGGCTCCACAGATCGGTTCCGGGAATGATGATATGGTTGGTGCCGATCGCCCGATGATATTCCGCAATTCCTTCGGGATCCTGCTGAATCAGCTCCCAGCCGGTGTGTGTGCCGGAGGCTTTCAGCCCGTACCGGCGGAGCATCGCGGCAACCTCCTCGGCCGAATGACCGAAGAAACCGGCGAACTCTACGCTCTGATAGCCGATCTCGCTGACCTGACGCAAAGCATCCTCAAGGTTTTTTTCCGTCAGATCGCGGATGCTGTACAGTTGAATACCGTAATCCATCGTCGTTGTAATTCCTTTCTGCTGCGTTGATCCTTAAAGCTCCGGGATCTCGACGTTGACTTCGTGGCCGCATTCGGCGGATTTCACAATGCTGTCGATAATGGCCTGATTGTAAAGGATCTGGCTGCTGGGCACCGGAGCGGGCGTGCCGTTCTTGATGGCGTCCAGGAAGGAACGGATCTTGATGTCGAACAGACCGGCGCGTTCCGGATTTCTGATGATCGGGATCGTGGTGGAGGTCTGTTCGCCGCAGACGTCGTGATAAAGCGTCATTGCGCCGCCGACGGTACCGTTCCAGCATTCAGTGGACGGGATGCGCAGAGCGCCCTCGGTGCCGTAGATGATGGTATCGCCGCTCGTATCCGGGTGCATGGCCCATGCGATGCGGAAATCCAGAACGATATCGCCTTCCAGGCGGATAAATGCGGCGGCAAAGTCGTCAACACTGAAGCGCTTTGCGTTTTCTTCGGCGGTGTGGAATCTGTCCGGCGTGGCGTATTTGGGGTTGGTGCCGAAAAATGCGGACTTGTAGCCGGTAACAGTCAGCGGCTTCGGGTAGCCGATGGCGTTGAGCACCATGTCGAGCGAATAGCAGCCGATATCACCCAGAGCGCCGATCCCGGCCGTATCCTTCTCAATAAAGGTGCTGTTCGGAATGCCTCTGCGGCGGCCGCCGCCGGTCTGGATGTAATAAACCTTGCCGAGAGCGCCGGATTCGACGATCTTTTTGATCATCTGCATGTTTTCGTCGCCGCGCGGCTGGAAGCCGATGGAAAGCACCTTGCCGCTCTTCTTTTCGGCGCGCATGACTTCAACGGCTTCTTCGGTCGTAACGGTGAACGGTTTTTCCAGCAGAACGTTCACGCCTGCATTCAGCGAATCGATGGCGCAGACGGCGTGCTGCGTGTTATAGGTGCAGACGCTGACGGCATCCAGCTCTTCGGCTTCCAGCATGGCCTTGTGGTTCGGGTAGCAGCGCACGCCTTCCACACCGTATCTCTTGAAGAAGGCTTCGGCTTTGCCGGGGATCAGGTCTGCGCCGGCAACGATCTCAACATCGGGCATATTCTTGTAGCTTTCAATGTGTGCTTCGGCGATCCAGCCGGTGCCGATGATGCCGACCTTGAGTTTTTTGCCGGTATAAACGGTTTTTTCTTCATCAAAGGACTGCGTAAACTGACTCAGAACAGCGTCACTCATGGTTTGGTTCCTCCTGTTATGTTTCATACATTTCCATTCGCAGATGCGTCCGGATTTATCTGTATTATAGCCCATCCTCCGGAAAATGAAAAGAGCATTTTTGAAAAAACTCGGTGCATTATCGTATAAATATGGCATAAAAAATGGTGCAACATGAATTAACTAAATAGTTACCAAGCAATATATGACACAAAAAGCGAAGAGAATGGCACAAATCCGTTTTGCACCATTCTCTTCGGAGCTTCTGGTAGGATCCCGCAGAGAACCCTGTCTGCGGTCAGGAAAAGAACGGCGCGGTGTCCTCGGGGGAAAGCCGGAGGCAGGGCTTCAGAGCTGACACCGTATCAATGTCCGGGTAAACTCTTCCGTCCTTCCGGATGTCAAACGACAGATGCGTGCCGTCCCGCAGGTCAAGCCGCAGCTGCACATGCTCTGCCGGATCATTCGGCTCCTGCTCCGTGAACGGCGTCAGCATCAGCTTGCGCAGAAAACGATCCAGATCCTTTTGTTCCTGCTTTCCGCCGGGCATCAGTTCTTCCCAGCCACCGCTGCTGTTCCTGCGGAAAGCGGCGGTAACATTGCCGCTTCCGTTTGCGTGCATCAGCACGGCCAGCAGGTCGGCGCCGCGGTGCAGCGTCCGGTTTTCCAAAGAATCCATCACAATAAAATAGTTTAACTGAGGGTCGCCGTCAGGACTTTTCACCGCAATGCGAAAATCCGTATCATAGCCGCGGACGGAAACGATGTTGCCCGCCGGCAGCGAACAAAGGCGATCCGTATCCTGCAGCTGATACAAAACTTCGCCGGTCAGGTTTTCCGCAGCGGCGCCGTCCGACCCGATGAGACTGTTGAAATTTCCGCTGGAGTAATAGCGGCCGTTGTAGAGCACACAGGGGCGAAGATATTCCCCGTTGGGGGTCAGCGAGGTAACACCGCTGCCGGGAACGGAAACACCCGGAACGGAATAATACCATGCGCAGAAACCGCCGAAGAGCGCCGCCGGGATCAGAACGATCAGGCAGACCGCCGTGATCAGCCCTTTTCTGGCCTTTTTGCTGAGTTTTTTCATGCTTATTTCCACTCCTTTGCAATCGGTTTGAAAAACGCTGTCAACCGCAGCAAGCACCTCTGTTGCCGGAACGGCGAACTCCGGAAAAGAGGAATTTGCAGAGGAACGATCCATAACATGATTATAGAGGAAATCTGTTCCATTGTCAACTGTATCAAGTAAAAAAATTATCAAAAAAATAAAATATCTTAAATAAAAATTATGCAAATATATAATAATGGGAAATGGAATACAGGAAGCCGTTATAATCGGAGGAAAATCAGAACAGCAAAAGCGCAGGCCCGTACCGCGCCGGATTCTCTGCAACATTCGTACATATTTACTGTATCTTTTTTTCTTGCGGTTTCCGCAGTTCCGGGTATAATGAAAAGAAGACAGAAATTGATCAAAACAGGGGGTTCAGACCATGAGTACGATATCACAGCTGCGCGGGCAGATCGCGGGGGGCAGTCTTGATGACACGCTGATGTCGCTGTACTGTACGGATGCCGACGGTGCTGCCGTGCAGAAGGCGCGCTATCTGGAAGCGATCAGGCAGTTTGAAGGAATGTTTTCCCAACGGGATGGTCTTGCGATCTTCAGCGCACCCGGCCGGACCGAGGTCGGCGGCAATCACACAGATCATCAGCACGGGTGCGTGCTGGCGGCAAGCGTCAATCTGGACGTGATCGCGGTCGCCGCGCCGCGTCCGGATTCCGTGATCACCGTCAAATCCGAAGGGTTCGATGCCGACCGGGTGGATATTTCCGACCTGACGCCGCAGAAAGAGGAGACCGGCCGTTCTGCGGCGCTGATCCGCGGCGTGTGCGAAGGCTTTGTCCGCCGCGGGTTCCGGATCGGCGCGTTTGATGCCTACACGACGTCCAACGTGCTGAAAGGCTCCGGCCTTTCGTCCTCCGCCGCTTTCGAGGTGCTGATCGGTACGATCCTCAACCATCTGTATAACGACGGAACCATCGACGCAGTGGTCATTGCGCAGATCGCGCAGTTTGCCGAGCGGGAATATTTCGGCAAACCGTGCGGCCTGATGGATCAGACGGCAAGCTCGGTGGGCGGTTTTGTCGCCATTGACTTTGAAGATCCGCAGAAGCCTGCCGTGCGGCAGATCGGTTTCCGGTTTTCCGACTGCGGCCATCATCTTGTGATTGTGGATACACGCGGCGACCACGCCGATCTGACGGAGGATTATGCGGCGATCGGTGATGAAATGCGCAGTGTGGCGGCGCATTTTGGGCAGGAGGTCCTGCGGGGCGTCGATCCGGCTGCGTTTTACGCGGAGCTTGGCCGGCTGAAGGGAACGGTCAGCGACAGAGCGCTGCTGCGCGCCATGCATTTCTTTGCGGAAAACGATCTGGCGCAGCGGGAAGCGGAAACGCTGGAAGCCGGTGATTTTGATGCCTTCAAGCGGCAGGTTCTGTCTTCGGGGAGATCGTCCTTCTGTCTGCTGCAGAACGTGTTCAGCACCGCTCATCCAGAACGGCAGGAGATCCCGCTGGCGCTGGCGCTTTCCGAACAGATGCTTGCGGGCAGGGGAGCATGGCGTGTTCACGGAGGCGGTTTTGCGGGAACGATCCAGGCGTTTGTTCCCGTCGGGATGACAGCGGATTATTGCCGCCGGATGGAAGCCGTTTTCGGCGCCGGCTGCTGCTATGTGCTTTCCGTTCGTCCCGTGGGCGCGGTCAGGCTGATCTGACAGTTGCCCTTGCTGTTTCGGATGGGCTGCAGAAGGTGGTCCGCCCAAAGCGGACGAGCAGAAAGGAAGGATCATATGGCGGGCGATAAAGCTGCCGTTTTTATTTTGCTGGGACAATCGAACGCAGTGGGACGCGGCCGGATGGAGGAACAGGAACAAATCGTTGTTCCGCTGAAGAATGTCTATGGCTTGGACAGAGATCCGAATCTGTCCTTTTCGGAACAGCGGCTGGTTTGGTCACATTTCCGGAGCAGCGGCATGAATCTTGGAGAAACGGCGGATCACACCGGTTCCGTTTCCGATTATCTGGCAAAGCTCTACCAGGAACAGATCGACCGCGGCGCCGGCCTTCCGGATCTGTATACGGTACAGATCGCCGTAGGTTCGCAGGGCGTGACACGAAGATATATGTGGAATCCGGAATACGGAAAAAAACTGATCCCGGGCGCGCTCGGAACGGTCGATATTGCGCTGTATCCCTTTACACTGCATATTTTTCAGCTTCTGGCCGATTTTTTCCGGCAGGAGAACAAAGAATTGGAGGTCATGGGCATCCATTGGATCGGCGGCGAGAACGACGCCTGTGAAGACCGGGGCGCGCTGCTGCCGCTGAAATCCATCTATTGCGAGATCTTTTCCGGGTTTCGCCGCATTCTGGGGGAGGTTCCGATCATTCTGCACCGGCTGGTCTGTGCAGACCGGATGAACGATCTCGATCCTTCCGGGCAGTATCTGCGGAATATGCATGAGATCAACGCGGTCTTTGAGCAGCTGGCGGCCGCAGACCCGGGGATCCGGATTTTTGACCCCACAGCCGCTCCGTATTATATTCCGGGAATCCGCGGAAACGGCATTTTTCAAAGTGATGCCGTCCATTTTACAAAAGAGATGAACCGATGGAAGGCGGAAAAAATCCTGTCCGATTTCATGAACGGTCTCTGCGGCGGAGCCGGGCGGCAATAAAAATCCCGGATCAACAGAAAAGACTTCGGCAAAACGAAAGTTTGCTGAGGTCTTTTTTCTTGGCGGATCGTTTCAAAAGCGCTCCCGACGGGAGAAGCCGGGGCGTGATTTCGCGGCCTGTGCAGAGGAAACCGAGTAAAAATATGTGATTGCCCCAATTGATTCATTGTTATTTTTTTGATATACTGTTCGCATACAGATGTTTCGCGAAAATTACAGAGCTTATGATAGAAAATAAAAAAGGAGCGTTACATATGTCAGAAGCGGCTGCATCAAGCAAAGAAATGGCACTCGAAAGTATTATCACGACTGCGGTACAGATTCCCGGTGTAAAGGTAAATCGAAAGAAATTTCTGGCAGAAATATTTGCGGGGGAGGATGACGTAGTTCAGGATATACTGGATCTTGGTCCAATACAGGCAAATGTTTCGCGGGAAAAGCTGCAGTTATTATCCTCAAAACTGATTTTTAAAAGAACAAGCGCATCGTCATTAGCGTCTTTTGTCGCAGGAGTGCCCGGCGGACTTGCGATGGCGGCGACCATTCCAGCGGATGTACTTCAATTTTTTGGTATGGCGCTGCGACTTGCACAAGAACTTTCCTATCTTTACGGAGCTGAAGATTTGTGGAACGACGGTCATCCCGATAGTGACAAAATACAAAATCAGTTAATTTTGTATTGCGGCGTTATGTTCGGTGTATCAGGAGCGGTTTCAGGAGTAAGAGTAATATCCACACAACTTGCCAAGACGGCGCTGAAAAAACTCCCTCAAAAAGCACTTACGAAAACCTTTTGGTACCCCATAATCAAGCAAATTGGAAAAGCTCTGAGCATTAAAGTTACCAAAACCACCGTAGCCAATGGAATTTCCAAAGCAATACCGATTATCGGAGGAGTCATTTCAGGAACGATCAATTTTGCTTCCATGATGCCCATGGCAGACCGACTGCAAAAAACGCTTGATAAAGCGGTCTTCGATTATACCGATGAAGAATTTGAAGCAGATGTAGAAATCATTAATGACGCAGATAGTACTGTAAATGATAAATCTGCTTCGTTGAAAGAAAAGGTGTCGGCAGGATTCAAAAAATCGTCATCTGAAATTGCCGGTTGGATGTCAAAGAAAAAACAGGAGTTTGATGAAAAGCGGATTTTGAAGTCTGTTGATAAAGATGAAATCTTTGATACAATTGCAAAAATGAAAAAATTGCTTGACGCAAACATCATTACACAAGAAGAATTTGACTGCAAAAAAAACGAACTATTATCTAAAATTCAATAAGGATCAAGAAACACGAAATAATAATCGTGGCATCAATCAACTTCTTTATGCTGTATTATAAAAACGGCGGAGCAGCGCGGTTTAACGCCTGTATGCCAACCTTCGACGAGACCCGGCACGCCTGCACCTGCGGCCGCAAAGGAATGCTCGCAGCGCAAAAAAAGACCTTGCAGAATTTCTCCTGCAAGGTCTTTTGCTTGTTATGGTGTTCTATCGGTCGTTGCCCGAAGTCGGAACAATTACTTGTTTCCCTTCGCTTTGATCGCTGCCTGCGGTGCTATGCACAACCTGCACCAATCAGAGCTGTTACAAAGAATTCTTCGCCCTGAATTTTGCAGGAGATAGACCAAACCTCTTTTTGAAAGCCGTTGAAAAATAATTGGTATCTGCAAAGCCGCAAAGAAGAGAGATATTGTTTATCGGCAGATTGGTCGTAAGCAATAACTTTTCCGCCTGTTTTATCCGAAGTTCGTTGATATATTTTTTTACAGGCTGATTGGTGTACTCCTTAAACAAATGTGAAACGGTGGATTCAGAGCATGCACAGGCATCCGCAATGCTCCTTACGGTGATATCCTGCATAATATTATTCTGAACAAACGCTAAGATGGAATCAAATATTTTGCTTTTGGATTCCAGCGCCTGAATATCGCCAATCATAATTTGTAAAAGTGACAGCATATGACACAAAGGTTTAACCAACATTTTTAATTCACTCATATTTTCTTTTTTATGTATTAACCCTTGCTCATATACCGTTAGAAGCTCCGATTTGTCAAAATGATATTCGTATGATAGGCGATTGATCCGTTCTACCGCTTTTTCTTTATCTATTCCGTACCCGCTGATGCTTATAAATGTCTTATCATCCACATAAAAGACATATTCTTCAACGCCTGCATGGCACATACCGAACAAGTAATCGTTGTTATATGCCTTCAAAACCTTTTGTTGACATTTGACACACCGTTTCCATGCTTCATCTCTTGTTTTTATAAAAGTACAATAGGAGTTCTTATGTATATTGTTTTCAATCAAACCGCTTATGGTTTTTCCGTGAACCGATACAGATAGCCCTTTTGAGTTTAAATAGTTTATATAGCTATTTATATCGTTTATAAGATTATTTTTCATTATTGTCACTCCTATAGCGTTACTATACAATAAACTTGCAGCAATGTAAAGATAATTTGCAAGAAAATCAAGGACGGATGGGGGGTTGGGAATTACAATAAAGAAAAAGGCATTGACGGTGGTTAACGATGAAAAATATAACGAAACGGAGCGATAATTATGAGAACTTTGCAATATAATACGGACCTGTGTGTTATCGGCGGTGGTATGTCAGGACTATGCTGTGCTATTGCGGCGGCAAGACACGGTATAAAAGTTGTTTTAATTCACGATAGGTCTGTACTTGGCGGTAATGCTTCGAGTGAAATACGAATGTGGATCGGCGGCTGTCACGGTAAAGATAACCGCGAGGGCGGTATCAT
>JAQXJH010000089.1 GCA_029008595.1 Bacillota bacterium | reverse complement strand
CCAGACCATGATAAATGGAATTTTCGACCATCGGCTGCAGCAGAAACTTGGGGATCACCGCATTCATGACCGATTCGTCCGCCGAGATCATCAGGTCGATCTTTTCTTCATAACGGTATTTCTGGACCTGAAAATACTTTTTGACAAATTCCAGTTCGTCGCGCAGACGGCACGTCAGCTCGGAATCATCGATCATTTCCCGGAAACTGTCGGCGAACATCCGGATCACGCCGGCCGTTTCGGTATCTCCCTTCAGCAGAAGATTCATCCGGATGGTCTCCATGGTATTGAACAGATAATGCGGGTTGATCTGATTCTGCAGCGCGATCAGCTGTGCGGTTTTCTGCTCGTTTTCCAGCTTTTGCTTTTTGATCTCGTTCTCATAGATCTCGTTCATCAAAAAGTGGAGCCGTTTGATCATCTTATCAAAGTGCATGCCGAGGTCGAAAATTTCGTCATGGCCGGTGACCGGAACCAGCACGGCGCTGTGCCCGTCCTCAATTCGGTTCATCGTGTTTGTCAGCAGCTGCAGCCGGTATGTAAGGCCGCGGGCAAAAATCACCAGCAGGGTAAACGCGAACAAAGCCAGCACACACGTGATCGTGAAGCCCGTCATCCGGATCTCGTGCGCGCCCTCCTCCATGACCTTCATCGGAACGAGATGGACGTTTTTCCATTGGCTGATCCCGAGATAAGCGTTTTCAATGTCCGACTGAAAAATCAGGTAATCCGTTTCGTGCCAGGAGACGATGTCGTTTGCCCCCGCCGTTTGAAGAAGCTGAAGCACTTCCTCGTTTTCCTCCTCGTTCTGCAGGCTGGAAAGCAGAACCTGGTTGTTCTGATCCAGCAGCAGAACCGCCGTACCGGACGAAGTGGCTTCATCGATGAACGCATACAAGTCGTTCAGATTGATGCCGATCTCCAGCACGCCGACCGTGTTGCCGCCGGTGAAAAAATTTTTGATCGGTGTACAGGCGACCAGGTAATCTTTTCCGTATTCCCTCCGGATGCCGTTCCATATAAACAGGCCGTCTGTGTGGGTTACCGCCTGTTCCTGCTGTTCAAACAGCATCTTATCCCGGATAAAGGTTCCCGAAAACTTAATGTTGTTGTTCGGAGTATAGATATGAACGCGCAGATTTTTAAAGCGGTACTGCAGCTGACGGAACAGGTCGTGAACCGTGTTGGCATAGCGTTCATAGAGCAGATAATCGTCTTCCGAGTAATCCGACAGATAAGCGACAACGTCCTCTTCATTGCCGGTATTGGATGCGGCCTGAGCCATTTCCGCTATTCCTTCGAGCAGATTCTTGCCAACCTGGTTGACAGAGTGGCGGTAGGCTTCGCTCGTCTGCGAAATGCTGATATCGCGGACGGCGCTCGAAAAATAGAAGCAGATCAGAATGACCGGGATCAGCCCGATGAAAACATAAAGCAGAAGCATCTGTGCCTGCAGAGGAAACCGGAACGACTGATCCTTTTTAACTTTCGTTTTCACTTGTATTCACCCCAGACTTGTGAGCAGAACGCTGCCACAGCGATTTTGTACTTGATTTCTTCCTCAATATATCACAATCCATAAAATCATACAAGAAAAAATATTTTTTATAGCTCCATTCTCATACAATTCCAGGAGAAACCCATTTTTTGTGAAGCGCTTGCCTTTTCCGTTTGCAAAAATTACAAAAAATATTTCAAATATTCTATGAAACCATTAAATTTACAAAAAATTTACTTTTGCTTTTGCAAAACAAGGTATAATGAAAGCGAATCCGGAGAACGTCACGACGGGCGCCGGTACGATATCAAATTATCAGGAGGTTATCGGTCATGGCAAACAGAATTGTATTAAATGGAATTTCCTACCACGGGAAAGGCGCAATTGCAGAGATCGCAAACGAAGTAAAGGCGCGCGAACTGAAAAAAGCGTTTGTCTGCTCCGACCCGGATCTGCTGAAATTCGGCGTGACAGGCAAGGTTACGGATATTCTGGAGAAGAACGGCCTTGCGTATGAGATCTACAGCGAGATCAAACCGAATCCGACCATTGAAAATGTTCAGCACGGTGTGGCGGCATTTCAGGCGGCCGGAGCCGATTACATCATCGCGATCGGCGGCGGCTCTTCCATGGACACCGCAAAAGCGATCGGCGTGATCGTGACCAACCCGGAATTTGCCGATGTGCGCAGTCTGGAAGG
>JAQXJH010000088.1 GCA_029008595.1 Bacillota bacterium | reverse complement strand
AGACGGCAAGGAGGATATCCGCGTCGTGATGCATCTGCACCCGGCGCTGGCTCCGTTCAAGGCCGCGATCCTTCCGCTCTCCAAAAAGCTGAACGAGGGTGCGCACAAGGTCTATGAACAGCTGGCCAAGCACTTTATGGTCGATTATGACGATGCCGGTTCCATCGGCAAGCGTTACCGCCGTCAGGACGAGATCGGCACGCCGTTCTGCCTGACCTATGATTTTGAAAGCGAAAATGATGGCTGTGTTACCGTCCGCGACCGTGACACCATGGCACAGGAGCGGATCAGGATCGAGGATCTGGCGGCCTATCTGGAGCAGAAGCTGGCGTTCTGATTTTTTGTCTCTCTGCTGAGTTGACTGCCCTGCCGTTCGGCGGGGCAGTTTTTGTCGCATAAGGATTTTGGCCGCAGCAGGTCTGAGGCTAAAAATTTATTTTTCGGCAGGATTCTTATTTTACACGTTCCGCAGAATATGATATACTGATAATCAGCAGGATCGCCGGCAGGTTCTGGCCGGCGGTTGTGCGAAAGGAAAGATTTTTGCATGAAAAAGAATTGGCTGTGTCGTCTGGTTCCCGGGGCAGAGAATCCCGAAAATCCCCATGTGCGTGAGCGCTGCGGTGCATTTGCCGGTCTGGTTGGCATCTGCTGCAATCTGCTGCTTTTTGCCGCCAAGCTGATCGTGGGAACGGTCGCAAAATCCATTGCCATTACGGCGGACGCGTTCAACAATCTTTCGGATGCAGGCTCCTCCGTGGTGACGGTCGTCGGTTTCAAAATGTCCGGCAAACCGGCCGATAAAGAGCATCCGTTCGGCCATGGCCGGATCGAGTACATTTCCGGCGTCGTGATCGCCTTTGTCATCCTGATGGTGGGGTTTGAGCTGTTCACCAGCTCGGTTTCCAAAATATTCGCTCCGGAGGAGATGCAGAGCGGAACGCTTGCCATCGTCGTTCTGGTGCTTTCCATGACCGTCAAGCTGCTGATGGGGCTGTTTTACCGCTCGGTCGGCAAACAGATCGGTTCCACTTCTCTGATGGCCGCCATGACCGACAGCATTTCGGATGTTGCCGCGACCGGGGGCGTTCTGCTTTCCGTTGTCGTTTTTCAGCTGTTCCATCTCAATGTGGACGGCTACATGGGTGCCGTGGTGGCGGTGTTTGTCTTTGTTGCCGGTATCAAGACCCTGAAGGATACGCTCGGTCCGCTGCTCGGTCAGGCGCCGGATGCCGATCTGGTGCGCTGCATCCGCGAAAAGGTGCTTTCCTATGACGGGATTATCGGCGTACATGATATGCTCGTTCACAATTACGGCCCGAACCGCTGGCTCGCTTCGCTGCATGCCGAGGTCTCTGCCGGTGAGGATATCCTCAAAAGCCACGACCTGATCGATACGATCGAACGCGATCTGGAGCATGAGCTGAACGTTCACACGGTGATCCATATGGATCCGGTGGAAACCGACAACGAGCGGGTGACGGAGCTGCGCGAAATGGTTCAGAGAATCATTCAGGGGATCGATCCTCAGCTTTCGTTCCACGATTTCAGGATCGTAGACGGGCCGAGCCATACAAACCTGATCTTCGACCTGCTGGTGCCCTATGGCCTGCTGGATAAACGGAAAAAGCTTGAGGAAGAGATCGAGCAGCAGATCCAAGCGGTGGATGAGCGCTATTTTGCGGTCATGACCGTGGATACCAGCTTTACCGGAGAAGTGTGACCGCAGCGCCCGTTTTTTCGGGGCGGCTGCCGGATGAAAAGAGAGGATGGAATATGAAACAGATCCAGAGAAGAAAAGTTCTTCCGGCTGCGCTTGCCATTCTGCTGACGGCGGCTGCTCCGTGGAGCATTCCGGCCGCATCCGGCGTCACCGCTCTTTCCGCTGCGCTGGCCGGCGGATGCTCGCTTCTTGTACTTCTGACGGCTGCGCTGGCGCTGTTCTTTCATATCCGACAGGAAAAAAGACGCAGCCGGGAATGGAGCGAACGCTGCCGGACGATTTATGAGCCGCTTGCGCAGTACGGGAACCTGCCCGAAGAAGATCCCGGGACGCCGGAGGAATGGCTGGAAGCGCTGGAGCGCGCGGGAGAAGCCGTTCGCAGCCGTATTCTTGCCGAAGAACGGGCCGACCGCAGCTTTGTGGTGCAATGGTCGAAAAAGCTGCAGAAGCTGCGTGCCGGTATGGAGAGCACGGCGCAGCAGCTTGATCCGGCCGACGCCGCGGCGGCGACCCATCTCAGCCGTGATTGCATCGCCGTGGGCAGCCTTGCGGAGCAGCTGCTGCAGTATTTTAACTGTGCCGAAGGGAACATCGTCTGCAACCGGAAAAAAACCGATCTGTTCCGCGTGGTCAGCGATGCGGTCGTGCGCAACGCGACGCTGTTCAATACCAAAAAAATCGGCCTGCGCCGTTCGGTTTCTCATTTGTACAGCACGACGGACGCCACGGTGCTGGCGGTGGTGCTTGACCAGCTGCTGGATAACGCCGTGCGCTATACGGCGGAAAACGGCGTGATCGGGATCTCCTGCCGCGATGCCGGCGATACCATTCGCCTTTCGGTCGAAGATGCGGGATGCGGGATCCCGGCCGAAGAACTGCCGAAAATTTTTGACCGCGGCTATATCGGCCGGCAGGAGCAGCCGGGCAGCGCCGGTATGGGGCTGTTTACCGTCCGATCGTATCTGGAGCTGCTCGGGCACGGGCTGGAGATTCGTTCGGCAGAAGGCCGCGGTACCCAGGTGGTCATCCTCCTCAAAAAAGAAGATGCTCCCCCTGCCGCTCCGGAGGCCGAGTAAGCGGAAAAATCAAATCAAAAACGGCAGCGGCGTTCCGGCGCGGCGGGTGATCCTGCGCGCAGACAACGCCGCTTTTCTTTTTTCCTGAAGCTGTTCACAAAAAATTTTCGTTTTTTTGTGCGTTTCAGACTATGCGAATCGGGAAAAAAGGAGTAAAATACTTATAGTTCTGTACATTTTTAATCGATTGAACAAGCCGGATCAGCAGCGCTTTTCCGGTCAGGAAAGGATTGTTCTCAGCATGAAGATGACTCCGGCGCAGGTGGTCAAAAATATGTTCAGCGGAGCGGTCGTCGGCGTTGCCAATGTCATTCCGGGCGTCAGCGGCGGCACCATGGCAGTTGTGCTCCATGTATTTGATCAGATGATGGAAACGCTCGGCCTGAAAAAGTTCAGAAAGAACCTTGGTTTTCTGATTACGTTCGGCCTGGGAGCCGTGCTGGGGATCGCCGCTTTCAGCAGCGCGATCAAATGGCTGCTGCAGAGTTATCCGGTCGCGACCAGTTTTGCGTTCATCGGTCTGATCCTCGGCAGCGTGCCGATGATCTTCCGCCGAGCTACGCGCGGCAGCAAAAAGGTGACGGTCGGGAATGCGGCCGCTTTTCTGACCGGGCTGGGCGTCATGCTGGTGCTTGCGTTTGTCAACGAAAGCGCATTTTCCACCTCTGCGGCGGAGGTGCTGACCTTCCCGCTGGCGGTGCAGCTGTTTCTGGTCGGAATGCTGGCCAGCGTCGCAATGATCCTGCCCGGCATCAGCGGTTCCCTGATCATGGTGATTTTCGGAACGTATTATACGGTGATCGGTTCCATCAGCGGGATCTTCTCCGGTCTGATGGCATGGCTGAGCGGAACAGGCAGCTTTGCGGCGCTGATGCAGAACGTATGGCTTCTGCTGCCGGCGCTTGCGGGGATCCTGCTCGGGCTTGTTTTCGGTTCCCGCCTGATCGATTTTGTCATCAAGAAATATCCGCAGATGGCCTATTCTGCAATTCTCGGGCTGATCCTCGGCTCGTTTGCCGCGCTGATCCCGCATACGTTCCTGTTCAATGCAGAAGGCATCGCTGCGATCCTGCTGCTGATTGCCGGGGCGGCGGTTTCTTATCTCTTTTCCCGTAATGCAGCGGATTGACCGGATTGCTTTAAGAAAGGAACCTGTTGCGGATGGCAGCGAACAAATATAAAAAATTACTTTCGAATACCATCACCTTCGGGATCGGTACCTTCAGCGCAAAGCTTCTGACATTTTTGCTGGTGCCGCTTTATACGCGTATTCTGACAACGGCAGAATTCAACGCCAGCGACCTGATCCAGCAGACCGGAAATCTGTTGGTGCCGCTGGTTTCCGTCGGCATGGCCAGCGCGCTGATCCGTTTCGGGCTGGATAAAAGCTACGATAAAGTCTCGGTTTTTTCAACGGCGCTGATGACGGCCGGCTGCGGCTTCGCGGTTTTTCTGCTGATTTCGCCGCTGATCCTGCTTGTGCCGGATATTTCCGAGCATCTCGTCCTGCTGATTCTGTTTGTGATCATGTCGGCGCTGCGCTCGCTCTGTTCGCAGTTTGTCCGCTCGTTGGGATATGTCAAGCTGTTTTCCTATGACGGCGTGCAGAGCACGGTGCTGACGATCGTGTTCAACGTCCTGTTCCTCGTCGTGTTCCGGATGGGCGTTACGGGATATATTCTGGCGACCGTCGTTTCGGATTTTCTTTCGGCTCTCTTTTTGTTTCTGATGGCCGACCTGCACCGCTACGTCCGCTTTTCAAAAACGGATCGCGAAGTGTTCCGTGCGATGGTTCGCTTTTCGGTGCCGATGATCCCGACGGCGCTGTTCTGGTGGATCATCAACGTTTCGGACCGCTACGCGGTCACATGGATGGTCGGCCGGGCAGAGGCAGGAATCTATGCCGCCGCTTATAAGGTGCCTACCATTGTTTCGCTTGTTTCCTCGGTCTTTACGGAAGCGTGGCAGATGTCTGCCGTTATGGAGAAGGATTCCGCGAACCGCGATCAGTTTTTCACAAAGGTTTTTTCCGCGCTTTCGTCCCTGCTGTTTTTAACAAGCAGCGCGCTGATCGTCTGCAGCAAGCTGATCACGAAAATACTGGTCGGCCCTTCCTTTTACGAATCCTGGCGCTATATTCCCATTCTGGTGGTCGCAACGTCGTTTTCCTGCTTTGCGAACTTCCTCAACAGCGTTTATATGGTGGAACGAAAAAGCGTGCTCTCTCTGCTGACGGTCATGTCCGGTGCAGTCAGCAATGTGGTGCTGAATATTCTCCTGATTCCTCCGATGGGAGTCAACGGCGCTGCTTTAGCAACTTTTATCAGCTATGTGCTGGTGTTCGTCATGCGCGCCGTCACGTCACGAAAATATATCA
This sequence comes from Bacillota bacterium, assembly GCA_029008595.1. GTDB lineage: Bacteria > Bacillota > Clostridia > Oscillospirales > Acutalibacteraceae > CAKXIK01. Next base: position 3,575 of record JAQXJH010000088.1, on the reverse strand, counting down.
GAATCGGCTTTCATCCGGTTCGCATGGGGCTGAATCTGGCCGTTTCCGGTGTTCAGTGTTATATGATGATCGCAGAGGTACACCTGTGGCAGCTTTGGGTGCCGCTGATGTTTGCCGTGCTGTGCGTACTGAATCTGCGGCCGCTGCTGCTGGCGGCAAAAACAATGCTGCGGCGCCGTACGGCAGCCGGATAAGGCAAAAATAAAGCAGCAGGACGGGCGGCGTCGGAAAGAAAGGAAGGAAAGAAATGCATACTGACAGCGGAATCCGTTCCGGGAACCGCGCCGTGCGATTGGGGCGCGGCGTCTGGGCGGCAGCGGCGCTGGTGGATTTTATTATTTTGCTGCGTGTTTCGGCTTTGACCGAAAGCACCTGGGCGCTTGGTGCGCTGCTGTTCGGGGCATGCGCGCTGGGCGTTCTCTGGAATCGTTTGTTCTGCAGCCGTGCCTGCCGCGGCTTTTTTGCCGTGCGTTCCGGTGCAAAGATTTTTTCGCTGGTGCTGATCCTGCTCTTTGGCGCCGGTTCGCTGGCGTTCTGCGCAATGGCTTCGCCAAAGGCGCTGCGCCTTGTGCTGCTGACGCTGCTCGTAGCGGTGCAGTTATTCAGTCTGCCGCTGACGGAGCGTGCGGAAAGCTTCTCCCGGAAAACGCGCACCGTGCTGCTGACGGTGCTTCACGCTGCGCTGGATGCGCTGATGCTTCTGCTGATCGGGGGGATCCTTCAGCGGAAGGATGCCGGGTGGTGCTTCGGCGCGTATGTCTTATGCGGCGCGGCGCTGATCGCCTGCCGGAATCTTCCCGCGCAGGAGGAACACGCTCTGGCGGCAGAGGAGCAGCTGCCCGCTTCGTTTTCGCTCTGGCTGCAGACCGTGTCGGCCGATGTGATGGCAGCGGTTTTCTGCGGGATCGCTTTTACCGCAGAGGTATCGCTCCGGATCGGTACGCCGCTGACGGTGCTGCTGCTGGCGGCCGCCGCTCTGACCGGCGCTCTTTCCGCCGCGCGGATGCTCCGCACCCGGGCGGAATATGCCGTGCTGCAGCGGCGCGGAATTGCCTGTTGGCTTGCCGCGGTTCTGCTTTGTCTTGTCTGGAAGAATTCCGTGCTGCCGGTGATTTTTGTGCTTCCGCTGTTCGGGCTGGGCTGTGCATGGATCCTTTGCGGGCTGATCGCCATGCGGGAGCCGTTTGCGTTGCTGCTGGCCGATTGTTCCGCTTCGCCCGAAGAAACGGATGTCGGGGATTACCTCAGCGCCGCAGTACAGGGCGCGCTGCTGCCGGCCGGACTGATGCTGATGGCCGTGCTGACGGCTGCGGTCTGTTTTCTGCCGCAGAACAGCAAAATCGTTACACCGGCGCTAGCGCTGTTCTCGCTGGCAACCGGTGCCGTGTTTTTGGTGCGCAGCTGGCTGCTGACAACGCGTCAGCCGATGGATCGCGCCGCCTGCGCGAAGATCCGCCGCCGGTTTGCGCTGGCAGATCCTGCGGAAAACCCGCTTCTGGCGGAGCGTGTGCAGCAGTGCTATGTCGAACCGTTTACCAGGAGCGCGGGGTTCTGGGTCGTTAAAACGCTGTTTCGCCCGTTTTTTCCGTCGCGGTTTCTCGGCGCGGAAAATATTGATGACGCTTCGGAAACGCCGATGGTCTTCGTCTGCAACCATCTGGAAATTTACGGACCGATCATTACACAGCTTCATCTGCCGTATCCGGTGCGGACATGGATCATCAACAATATGGTCGACCTGCAGCTGACGGAAGAGAATCTTTCGGGCGCGATCGATAAAATTTTCAGATTCTTTTCTCCGAAGATGCGCCGCCGGCTGTGTCATGTGCTGGCGCGGCCGGTTTGCTGGGCAATGAACAGTATTGATCATGTAACGGTCTATCGCGGCAATTCGCGCGACGTGATCCGTACCATCCGCGACACGGTGGATGCCATCCGGTGCGGCGACAACATCCTCCTGTTCCCGGAAAATACATCGGCAAAGGGGGAGACCGGAGCATATAAAATCGGAGAAGTTTCCGCATTCTTCTCCGGCTTTTCCAACATAGCCGCTTCGGTTTATGAAAAGACCGGCCAGTGCGTTACCTTTTATCCGCTGTTTGCGGATAAAAAGAAAAAGAAGATCCGCGCCGGCAAGGGCATCACATTCGACCCGTCCAGACCAAAGGCGGAAGAGAAAAAACGTATTGTCACTTACTTGCACGATACCATGTGCTCTATGGCTGAGCTTGCGAAAAAAGAATGATCTTTTTCTGCGCATCCGAATTTTCCGGCAGGAGTGATTTTGATGAAAGTAATGCGAGATTTGTCGGATACCGGATCCGGCAGACGCAGACGGGGTTCTCCGTTTGCCGAACATCGTGCGGCGCTGATCCTTGCGGCCGCTGCGCTGATTCTTACGGTTTTTCTTGCGGCTGCGTCGCGCGGCTGGAACGGTTTTGCCGAATGGTATGCCGTAACGGTCTATCCGGTTCTGGTGGGCAGCGTCGGGCGTTTTTTCGGCCTTTTCCCGTTTTCGGTGCTGGAATTTGGTATCGTTCTGCTGATCCTGCTGCTGCTTGTGCTGTTCGTGCGGCTGGTGGTGCGGCTGGTGCGGAAAAAGGGGAGTCGCGGCAGGATCCTGTTCGGCGCGTTTTCCCGCGTGCTGACGCTGGTGCTTTGTCTGGCCACCGTTTTTATGGCGAACTGCGGCGTGAATTATTACCGTACCGAATTTTCTGCGTTCAGCGGCCTGACCGTGCAGAAGTCGGGCACAGAGCGCCTGATCAGGCTCTGCACGCTTTTGGCGGAGCACCTGAATGAGCTTGCGCCGCAGGTAGAGATCGGGGAAGACGGCCTGAGCGCCGCCGATGAAAATCTGCGTCAGGACGCCGTTGCTGCCATGAACAGGCTGGGGGAGGAGTACCCCGTTCTGCAGGGCTATTATCCGCAGCCGAAACCGGTTGCAGCATCGCGCGGCATGTCTTACCTCAACATCACAGGCGTCTACTCTCCGTTTACCATTGAGGCAAATTATAATTGCGATACGGTGGCCTACACCATTCCGGTCACCGTTTGCCACGAGCTTTCCCATCTGCGCGGATTTATGCGCGAGGATGAAGCGAATTTTATCGGGTATCTCGCCTGCGTCAGGTCAGGAAATACGGCGTTTGCCTACAGCGGTGAAATGCTTGCCTATGTCTATGCCAGCAATGCGCTCTGGTCGGCCGGCGAAAAGGATGCCTACCGTCAGATCGCCGCTTCGCTGCCGGAGATCTGCAAAAAAGATCTGCAGGCGGACAGTACATACTGGAAAGCGTTCGAAACCCCTGTTGCTCAGGTCAGCTCGCAGGTGAACAATTCGTATCTTCAGGCAAACGGCCAGACGGATGGAGTAAAAAGCTACGGCCGTTTTGTAGACCTGCTGCTGGCTTATTACGTTCCGGAAGAATCGGACTGAGTACCGAAACTTCGGGATCATTACAGAACGTATAAAAACGCCGCCCGATTCCTCATCGGGCGGCGTTTTTACAGTTAGTCAGCTTGAATCAAGCATTCTTTTTCCGCAATGCGGAAAGTCCGACCGTTACAAAAAC
>JAQXJH010000087.1 GCA_029008595.1 Bacillota bacterium | reverse complement strand
CGTGACAAAAAATGAGTGGCTCTGTAAATTGAAAAAGCCTATCAAAAAAATAAAAACTGGTGCAGAAATAAAGAAAAACCCCCGAGAAATCGGAGGCTTTTCTCACGCCGCACCGCTATCAGTGTGACGTCATAATATGGTCCGAGTGACAGGATTCGAACCTGCGGCATCCTGCTCCCAAAGCAGGCGCGCTACCAACTGCGCTACACCCGGTTATTCAGTTTTTATCCGGCTGGGCGTATTCACCCAAACGAATGCCGCGCGTTTCGGGGCAGAGCAGCTGCAGCAGAATGCGGCGGCTCCGCAATAGAAATTATTGTATCATCTGGCTGCCGGTTTGTCAACCGCAGCACCAACTTTGTATTCATAATTCGTTCACACATAAAAGATAGAAATAAGGCACAATAACAATGGAAACGCATTCCGCGCGGCGGAATGAGGCAGCTGCCGGAAGATGCACCGCGGGCGGTACCGGCGGTGCGCAGGCGAAGATTTGCTTCGGCGGGCGGATGAAGGGAAGGATCTCGGTGAATAAAAAGCTTTATACAAAAAATTACGAAGTGCGGCGGATCTCGCTGCCGAACGGTTCCGTGCGGGAAGAGGTGATCTATAAAGGAGACTATTACTGCCCGCAATGGACGCCCCGGCAAAAAAGAGCGGTGAAAACCGGCGGCGCGCTGCTGACGGCATGTTCGGTGGCGCTGTTTGTGCTGGTCGGTCTGCTGAATACGGCGGGCAGCCGTCAATATTATGTGCTGCTTCCTTTTCTGGCGACCTCGTTTCCGATTGCGTTCAATATTTTTGCTATTTTCCGCCTTCTCGCTTCATCGGACAGGATGACAATTGATGTTTTTCACAATTCGTTTCTTCGCCTCCGCAGAAGCTCTGTGACTGCCTTTCTTGTTGCAGCAGCGGGAATAATAGGGGATGTGATATTCCTGATTCTGAATCCTGCAAATTATGCAACGGATGAATTAATGTTTCTGTTCGGTGTTTTCGGAATTTTTGCCGATAATCTTGCGCTTTTTTTGATCTTCCGCCGCATTCCGTATACGGCCGTTCCGAACTCTTCTGCAGCCGCAAATGAATGCTCCGGAGCAAAGGAATGCAAGTGAAAATAATTTATCGCCTTTCGCCGATTGACACCGGATGCGAAATGTGTTATTATTGTGAAAACTTTATCTTGCACAATTTCGATTCAGGCAAATGACATTATGACATGGCAGCGTGATGAAAGAGTGCAGGGGCAAAGTGATAAACATGTAGCGCGGTAAAGCGCCGGCTGCTGCCGTACCTGCCGCACGATATGTCAAATGAAATACACGGAGGAGAAGAAAATGCGCAAACTGTTGAAGAGAGCCGCTGCTCTTGCGCTCGCTGTGCTGATGATCGTTCCGACATTGGCCGGCTGCAAAAACACCGGCAAAAAGCTTACCACCCCGCTGGTGGTCGGGTATTCTGCATTCAGCCAGAAGTTCAGCCCGTTCTTTGCCAAAACCAGCTATGATCAGGATGTTGCCAGCATGGTCAGCATCAGCCTGATGACCACCGACCGCTCCGGCGCAACCATCTACAATGCGATCAAGGGCGAGACCACCGAGTACAACGGAACAAAGTATACCTATACCGGCCCGGCGGACATTGCCGTGAACTTTGACAAAGACGCCAACGTCACCACCTATACCATCAAGATGCGTGACGACCTGAAGTTCAGCGACGGCGAAAAGGTCACTGCCGACGATATTATCTTCACCTATTATGTTCTGGCCGATCCGACCTATGACGGATCTTCGACGCTGTATTCCACGCCGATCATCGGCATGCAGAATTACCGCACCCAGACCAGCGACGAGGTTTATGCCAAATATCAGGATATGGGCAAAAAGATTCTTGCCGCCGGTGAAGATCATGCGTGGTCTTCTTCCGATGCATGGACCGAGGAACAGCAGAAGGGCTTCTGGGAGATCGTCGATGCTCAGTGGAGCGCCGACCTGCAGGCGATTGTCGATACCTGTGTGTCGGATTACGCTTCCGCAGCCTCCGACCTCGGCTTTGATCCCGAAAAGCTGGAAGATGCCGGTTATGCCGTTGCGTTCGGTATGGCAGGCTGGGGCTTTGCGGTCATGTCCGAGGACGGCAAAACGCTGACGGGCGCTTCCGGCAAGACCTGGGACATCGCCGGCGGAACGTATCCGACCATTGAGGACTATCTGGCGGAAGTCAAAACCGTGTATCCGGGCGGCGTTGTGGATTATGTCGCGGCGGGCGAATCCCCGGATAGCGTCGATATCCCGACCAATTCCGTCGACACCTTCATCAGCACCTACGGCCCGAAGGATGAATCCATGAACGGCGCCGGCGTGCCGAACATCAGCGGCATCAAGAAGACCGGTGACTATTCCGTGGAAGTCAAGACCACCGGCTATGATGCTTCTGCCATTTACCAGATCTGCGGCATCACTGTTGCGCCGATGCATTACTACGGCGACAAAGCCAAGTACGATTACGACAATAACAAGTTCGGCTTTGTTTGCGGCGTTTTTTCCCCTGTAATTGTTAAAACGACCGTCCCGATGGGCGCCGGCGCTTACAAGTTCGTGAAATACGAGAACAAGACCGTTTATTTTGAGGCCAACGATAATTTCTACAAGGGCGCTCCCAAGATCCAGAACATCCAGTTCAAGGAGACCGCCGATTCCGATAAGGTCCCCGGCGTTTACAACGGTACCATCGACGTCAGCGATCCGGCCGGTTCCACGCAGACGATGAAGGAGATCCAGGGCTACAACTCCAACGGTGAGGTCACCGGTGATACGATCACCACCAGCATGGTCGACTTCCTCGGCTACGGTTATATCGGCATCAACGCCAATACCGTCAATGTCGGCGGCGATCCGGCTTCCGAGGCGTCCAAAAACCTCCGCAAAGCCTTTATGACCGTGCTTGCCGTTTACCGTGATGTTTCCATCGACAGCTACTACGGCGAGCTGGCCGACGTCATCAATTATCCGATCTCCAGCACCTCCTGGGCTGCTCCGCAGAAATCCGACGACGGCTACCGTCTCGCTTACTCTGTGGATGCCAAGGGCAACGATATCTATACCTCCGACATGAACGCCGACGCGAAGTACGACGCTGCCCTGAAGGCTGCGCTCACCTTCTTTGAAGCTGCAGGCTACACCGTTTCCGACGGCAAGGTCACTGCTGCTCCGGCCGGCGCAAAAATGGAGTACGAGATCATCATCGGTGCCGACGGCGAAGGTAACCATCCGTCCTTCGGTATTCTGACCAACGCCAAGGCTGCCCTGGAAAAGATCGGCATCACGCTGACCATCAACGATCCGGCAGATAGCAACATTATGTGGGACAAAATTGAAGCTGGCACGCAGGAAATGTGGGTTGCTGCCTGGGGTGCGACGATCGATCCGGATATGTATCAGGTTTACCACAGCAGCAACATTGTCGGCAAGGGCGGAACCGATTCCAACAGCTACGCGATCGCCGACGCTGATCTGGATGCCAAGATCATGGATGCCCGCACCAGCGACGACCAGTCCTACCGCAAGAGCGTTTACAAGGAATGCCTGAACATCATCATGGATTGGGGCGTTGAGCTGCCGGTTTACCAGCGCAAGAACTTTGTCATCTTCAGCACGAGCCGCGTGAATGTGGATACCCTGCCGAAGGATATCACCACCTATTACGGCTGGATGAGCGAGATCGAGACTCTGGAAAACTATGAAGCGAAATAATTCCCCGCGCAGCAGATAAGCTTTTTGTTCGTTGAGCCTTCCGGATTTCCGGCGGGCTCAACGTTCTGTTTATGAAGACCGCCGGATTCCGCGGAAATATTTGACGCAGGCGGATCCGGTTCAGAGAGGACATGGATATGAAGAAATTCGTAGCAAAACGATTGCTGATCAACGTCGTGATCCTTTTTTGCGTGGCGCTGATCATCTATGCCGTGATGCGCTGCATGCCGACCTCCTATATTGAAAACCTTGCGCGGGAAAAAGCTTCGCTGCCCGGTGCCAAGAGCTACAGAGAGTGGCTGGATCAGCTCAATGAGCTGTATGGCATGAACTGCGGGATTCTGGAAGGCTTTTTCCGCTGGCTGGGCAATGTTTTCCGCGGCGATTTCGGCGAATCCTGGGAATATAATGTTCCCGTAATCCAAAAGTTCAAGGATGTTATCTGGGACTCCTTTTTCCTTGGCCTTGTTTCCTTTTTTCTTGAGATTATTATTGCAATTCCGCTCGGTGTGCTGGCTGCGCGCAAGCAGTACAGCCGTGCCGATTACGCCATCACCGTCTTTGCCCTGATCGGCGTATCGCTCCCGACCTTTTATATTGCGACTCTGCTCAAGTATGTGTTCTCCGTGCAGCTTGGCTGGCTCGACCTTTACGGAAAAGTCGGCCGGTTCTATGACCAGCTCGATACCTTCGGAAAGATCCTCGATGTTGCGCAGCACTATATCATGCCGGTCGTTACGCTCACCATCGTCAGCGTCGGCAGCCTGATGCGCTACACGCGGACCAATATGCTGGAGGTGCTGAATTCGGACTTTATCCGTACGGCGCGGGCCAAGGGCCTTTCCGAAAGCAAAGTAATCAACAAGCATGCGTTCCGCAATACGTTGATCCCGCTGGTGACGATCATCGGCGGCTCGCTGCCGGGGCTGTTCGGCGGCGCAATGATCACCGAAACGCTGTTTCAGATCCCCGGCATCGGCTGGACCTCGTATCAGGCGATGACGTCGGGCGACATCCCGTTTTCCATGTTCTATATGGTCTTTATGGCTTTGCTGACGCTTGTCGGGACCCTGATCGCAGACATTCTCTACGCGGTGGTCGATCCCCGCGTCCGGGTCAATTGAGAAAGGAGGACAACCCCTGTGAAAAAAGAAAACACGACCCCCGAAACCGATCAGCATCACAGTTCCTCCTCTTCTTTGGATGATGAACAGCGGATCAAGGTGCTTTCTCCCTCCATGCTCGTGTTCAAGCGGTTTGTGCGCAACCGGCTGGCCATTGCGGGAACCATTATCATTGCGGTGATGTTCCTGTTTTCGTTCGTCGGCGCGCTCATCAGCCCCTACGGCGAAAAGCAGATCTTTGAAAGCGACCAGCAGATGAGCAAGGACTACGCCAGCGCTGCGTTCAACAGCGATTACCGGTTTGCCGTCTTTGACGGACAGACGCTGCCTTCCGCCGCGAAAAGCCAGATGCTGATCGCCGTCAGCAGCGGCGCGTCAACCTACGAAGCGGACGGCGCAACGTATTACCTGACGGAGGAAGGCGAGCATTTTTACACGATTTCTTCCTTCTCGCCGCTGTTTTCGGTTACCGCAAGCGCGCTGGGGTATTCTTATCTGGGCGATGCTTCGCCGGAGATGAAGGCTGCCTTTGAGGCGGCCGCTGCCAACAATGAGACGGTCTTTACCGTCGGGGGAACGGAATATCAGCTCTCCAAAAACGGCAAACGGTACGATGTCGGCAGCGTACAGCGGCTGGCTTCGGCGTCACTGATGAGCTTTGACGCGGCCGAATCCGGCTACCAGCCGACCGCCGAATTCCGTTACGCGGCGCAGAAGGCGCTGGTGAACGGCGAGACCGCGTTTGAAGCAGACGGGATCCGCTATTCGCTGGAGGCGGAAGACGACGGCGGAACCGTTTCGCAGGACGGCAAGGTGATCGTGAGCATTTCGCCGCTTTCGGTTCAGGCCGTTTCCGGCGATGTGTTCCTTACGGTGGAATTCAAGCAGTCTCTGCGCGGCGCGATCGAAAGCAATGCGTTTGAAAACAACGAGCTGACCTTCTCCTTCCCGGAAAACGGCGAGGATGTCGAATACCGCGTTGTGCGCGACAACAAGACGTATCTCATCAAGCGCATGACGAGTACCCGCCTGATCTCCATGTACGAAGCACCGTCGGCGGAACACTGGCTCGGCACGGACGGCAACGGCATGGATATTCTCACCCGCCTGATGTACGGCGGCCAGATCTCGCTGCTGATCGGCTTTATCGTCATCTTTATCGAAACGTTCATCGGCGTGATCCTCGGCGGAATCTCCGGCTACTTCGGCGGATGGGTCGACAACATCATCATGCGTCTGGTGGATATTTTCAACTGCATTCCGCAGTACCCGATCCTGATCATTATCGGCGCGATCATGGATGCTGCGCGCGTTGATCCGCAGCTGCGCATCTATTACCTGATGCTGATCCTCGGCGTTCTGGGCTGGCCGGGAACCGCGCGTCTGGTTCGCGGGCAGATCCTTTCGCTGCGCGAGCAGGAGTTTATGACTGCGACCGAAGCGACCGGCATCTCCGTTTCGCGCCGGATCTTCAAGCATCTGGTGCCGAACGTGATCCCGCAGCTGATCGTCGTTGCAACGATGGGCCTCGGCAATATCATTCTGACCGAATCCACGCTGAGCTACCTCGGCCTTGGCGTCAAATTCCCGTACGCTTCCTGGGGCAATATTATCAGCGCCGTCAGCACCGTTTACGTCATGACGAATTACTGGTTCGTCTGGATCCCCGCCGGGATGCTGATCCTGCTGACCGTGCTGGGCTTCAACTTTGTCGGAGACGGCCTGCGCGATGCGTTTGACCCGAAGATGAAGCGTTGAGGAGGTCTGAAGCGTGAAAAAAGAAAGCAAAAAGTCCGTGAAAAGCGCCAATTATATTTCCGCCCGGGAATCACGGCGCATTTCCCGGGAAAACCGCAAAATCACCGCGGCGATCGAAAAACAGCGCAAGCGCAAGAACGTTCCGCCCGAAGAATATATGACGCAGATGAAGAACCCCGAAAACGTTGTGGAATTCGATAATCTGCACACCTACTTTTTTACCGATATCGGTACCGTCAAGGCGGTCGACGGCGTCACCTTTGAGGTGCCGAAGGGCAAAACCGTCGGCGTGGTGGGCGAATCCGGCTGCGGAAAATCCGTAACGAGCCTTTCGCTGATGCAGCTTGTCCAGCGCCCGCAGGGGCAGGTTGTGGAAGGCTCCATCCGCTTCGACGCGGGCGACGGCGTTTACGACATTGCCAAAACGCCGCTGGATGTGATGCAGCACCTGCGCGGCAACAAAATGTCGATGATCTTTCAGGAGCCAATGACCAGCCTGAACCCGGTGTTCCGCATCGGGATGCAGGTGGATGAGGTCATCGAGCTACACAACCCCGAAATGAGCAAAGAAGACGTCAAAAAGCGGACGATCGAAATGCTGGAGCTGGTCGGCATTGCGAACAGCGAAGGCGTTTACCAGATGTATCCGCACGAGCTTTCCGGCGGAATGCGGCAGCGCGTGATGATCGCCATGGCGCTGGCCTGCAGCCCGGGGCTGATCATTGCCGACGAACCGACCACCGCGCTCGACGTCACCATTCAGGCGCAGATCCTCGATCTGCTGCGCGATCTGAAGGATAAAATCAACAGCAGCATCATGCTGATCACACACGACCTCGGCGTGATCGCCGAAATGGCCGATTATGTCGTCGTGATGTACGCCGGTCGCGTGGTGGAAAAGGGAACGGCTGCCGAGGTGTTTGCACACCCGAGCCACCCCTACACCATCGGTCTGCTTGCCAGCAAGCCGGTCGTCAATAAAGAGGTCGACCGCCTGTATTCCATTCCCGGCAAGGTGCCGAACCCGATCAATATGCCGAACTACTGCTACTTCAAGGATCGCTGCGACATGTGCGTTGCCGAATGCGGCGGCGAATATCCGCCAGAAATTTCGCTTTCTCCGACGCACAAGGTCAGCTGCTACCGCTATCTGGAGCATTACCTGAAGCAGGCGGAAAGCGCAGCTGCCGCAGCGGCCGAAACCGAAGCGGAGCAGCTTGCTGAAAACCGGAAGGAGGAACCGAGCAATGGATGAAAACCGCATGAATCCCGGGAACTCCTCCGAAGCCGGAGCAGCCGCCCAGTATACGCTGGAGGTCCGCGACCTGCAGAAGTATTTTGCAATCAAGGGCGGAATGTTCGGCAAGCCGAAGGGCTACGTCAAAGCGGTGGACGGCGTCAGCTTTCACATCAAACCCGGCACGACGATGGGCCTTGTGGGCGAATCCGGCTGCGGCAAAACGACGACCGGCCGCGCGATCCTGCGGTTGGAGCCGAAAACCGGCGGCGATGTGCTCTTCAACGGGCAGGATGTTTATGCGCTCAGCCCGAAGGAGATGCGCGCGCTGCGCCCGAAGATGCAGATCATTTTTCAGGATCCGTATTCCAGCCTTTCGCCGCGGCTGCCCGTCGGCGAGATCATCAGCGAGGCCGTGCGCGAGCACAACATCGTCCCCAAGGAAGAGCTGAATGATTATCTGGACCGCATCATGGGCCTGTGCGGGCTGCAGCCGTACCACAAGGACCGCTATCCGCACGAATTTTCCGGCGGTCAGCGGCAGAGAATCTGCATTGCCCGTGCGCTGGCGCTCAATCCGCAGTTTGTGGTGTGCGACGAGCCGGTTTCCGCGCTGGATGTTTCCATTCAGGCGCAGATCATCAACCTGCTGAAGGATCTGCAGGACGAAATGCACATGGCGTACCTGTTTATTTCGCACGACCTTTCCGTTGTCGAACACATTTCCGACACCGTCGGCGTCATGTATCTGGGCAATCTGGTGGAATTCGGCGATAAGCGCGAGATCTTTAAAAATCCGCTGCATCCGTACACCAAGGCGCTGTTCAGCGCGATCCCGGTGCCGGATCCGACGGTCAAAATGAACCGTATTATTCTGGAAGGCAGCATCCCCTCGCCGGCAAATCCGCCGCAGGGCTGCAAGTTCCACACCCGCTGCAAATATTGCATGGAGCGCTGCAAAACGGAGGCCCCGAAGGCGGTCCATGTTGACGAACACCACACGGTCGTCTGCCATCTTTATGACGACAGCACCACCGCACAGGTGAAACCCGAGGAATGATCCCGGAAAGGAACCGTATGGAAGAACGGAAGAAGATTGAAACAACAGAGGAAGACGAGGACGAGATCGTCGTCGCCAAAATGAACGTGGACGGCATGCCCTGGTACGTTCCGCCTGCCGGGCAGGAGGATGGCGCCGGGGAAGGCGATCCGCCCTCCCGCCGGGAGATGCTGCGGATGATGGGCGGGGCGCTGAAGGCCGCGCTGCTGGTCGGCGCCGTGTTCGCCGCCGGAATGCTGCTGTTTTTGCTCTTCTGCGTTTTCGTCTGGTTCCGTTGATCTGACCCGAACGGCGGTGCAGGCTCTGCCCGCCGTTTTTTCATCACCGTACAGCAAAGGAGGCAGCCGGAATGGCAGAAGAAACAAAGAGCCCGGCTTCGCTGCAGAAGCATATCGTTCTTT
>JAQXJH010000086.1 GCA_029008595.1 Bacillota bacterium | reverse complement strand
TTTTATGCATCTCACAAAAGAAAAGACGGTCGGAATCCCGCTGCGGCAGCTGCAATTTCCTTGGTCTTACCGCCTGTGAGCGCTGAATCGTAAGCATTATTATACTCTTCCGATAAAATGAATGCAAGAACTTTCGCTTTGATGCGATATTGTGTCAAAGCAAATAAAGAACGGATCAGGGCCGATTGTTTTTCGTTAAAAAATGCACAGGAAAAAGCGAATTATTTTTTACTTCTTTCAATATACATGGAAAAGTGTGCAAAAAAGAAGCGATATCTTTGGACATCAAGCGCAATGGATTTTTTCTTTGACAGCAAAAAAACCAAAATATTATGCAATCATTACAAAATAAGCAAAATATTATAAAATAATGTTTCAATAATCTACCAAAAAGGACTTGCAAAACGGCGTCAGAGTTGTTAAAATAAAATAAAAAAGATCCATCAGGATACGTTAAAGGAGGATTCGACATGCAGGAGCAAATTCCCATGGAAACAGGTGAAAACAGTTTGGCCATCCATTTGTTCCATCAGGGAACCAATGCGAAGACATATGAATATCTTGGCGCGCATTTTTTGCAGCAGAACGACCGCGAGCGGGTGGTCTTCCGCGTGTGGGCGCCTCATGCCAGAAATGTTTCCGTGGTGGGCGATTTTAATAACTGGGATGCAAACGACGCTCCGATGCATCGGGTAAGCGGCGGAATCTGGGAAGCTGTTCTCAGCGGAGTGGACGAGTTCTGCAATTACAAATATGCCATTGTTTCTGCAAAAGGAGAAATGCTTCTGAAATCAGATCCGTATGGCTTTCATTTTGAGACCCGGCCGGCCAATTCTTCCAAGCTTTATTGTCTGGATGGGTATTGCTGGCAGGATGCTGCGTGGAGAGAGGAAAAAGCTTCCCGCAATCAATACAATCAGCCACTGAACATTTACGAGATCAATCTGTCGTCCTGGAAGAAATACGATGACGGCAACCCGTTTTCTTACGATAAACTGGGGGACGAGCTGATTCCGTATGTCAGAAAGATGGGGTATACCCATATTGAACTGATGCCGATCAGCGAGTATCCGTTCGACGGGTCGTGGGGATATCAGGTAACCGGATATTTTGCGCCTTCCTCCCGGTTTGGTACCCCGAAGGATTTCATGCATTTTGTGGACAGATGCCATCAGGCGGGGATCGGCGTTATTCTGGACTGGGTACCGGCGCATTTTCCGCGTGATGCATATGCGCTGGCCGATTTTGACGGGGAACCCTGCTATGAATATTCCGATTCGCGCAAAGGCGAGCATAAGGAATGGGGAACCAAGGTTTTTGATTACGGCCGGTGTGAAGTCCGCAGTTTTCTGATTTCCAATGCGGTATATTGGTTTGATGTTTATCATATTGACGGCCTGCGCGTGGATGCAGTCGCTTCCATGCTGTATCTGGATTACAATCGCAAAGACGGCGAGTGGATGCCAAACCGGAACGGCGGAAAGGAAAATCTGGAAGCGGTTGAATTTCTGCGACGGCTGAACGAAACGGTGTTCGGCATGTTCCCGGATGCAATGATGATCGCAGAGGAATCGACCGCGTGGCCGATGGTATCCCGGCCGACCTATTCCGGCGGTCTGGGCTTTAACTACAAGTGGAATATGGGCTGGATGAACGATGTATTGGGATATATGCAGACAGACCCGTATGATCGCCCAAGACATCATGATAACCTGACGTTTTCGTTTTTTTATGCTTTTTCCGAAAACTTCATTCTTCCCATCTCTCACGACGAACTGGTTTACGGCAAAGGCTCATTATACCGGAAAATGCCCGGTGCTCCGGAACAGAAAATGGCGGGGATCCGCGCCTTTATGGGGTATATGATGGCGCACCCGGGGAAAAAGCTGAATTTTATGGGCACCGAGTTTGCGCAGGAAAACGAATGGAATTATAATACCGGTCTGGATTGGGGACTGCTGCAGCAGCCGGAACACCAGACTATGCAGGAATTTTTCCGCAGGCTGAATCATTTTTATCTGGAAAACAGCCCGTTCTGGGAAGATGATTTTACATGGAACGGGTTTTCGTGGATCTCAAATGATGATTACCGGCAGAGCGTGATCAGCTTTCGGCGGTTCAATAAATCCGGAGAAGAGATCATCGCTGTGTGTAATTTTCAGCCGGTCCGACGTGAAAAATACCGTATCGGCGCGCCGTTGGCTGCAGAATATTACGAAGTTTTCAATACGGACGCCGTTGAATTCGGCGGTTCCGGCGCAGGAAATCCCGGTGCGATCCCCGTTTCGCCGATCCCGATGCATGGATTTGCGCAATCCATGGAACTGACGTTACCGGGGCTTTCGGTTCTGTATATCCGTCCCGAACGCTCTTCGCAGAAGAAAAATTCAAAGCCGAATCCGGCGGCTGATGATACATCAGCCGATTAAGTATTCCCCTACAGGAAAGGATGGTCAAGATTATGTATCCCAAACAAGAGTGCATTGCTATGCTGTTAGCAGGAGGGCAGGGCAGCCGCTTGGGCGTGCTGACAAAGAACCTTGCCAAGCCTGCCGTTCCTTACGGCGGAAAATACCGCATTATCGATTTTCCGCTTTCCAACTGCATCAATTCCGGTATTGAAACCGTCGGTGTGCTGACGCAATATCAGCCGCTGGTGCTGAACGATTACATCGGCAGCGGCCAGCCGTGGGATCTTGACAGCAACCGGGGCGGTGTACATGTGCTTCCGCCGTACCAGCGCAGCCGCGGCGGCGACTGGTACAAGGGTACGGCAAACGCGATCTATCAGAACATTGCATTTATTGAACGGTATAATCCGGATTTTGTAGTCATTCTGTCGGGTGATCATATTTATAAAATGGATTATTCGGAAATGCTGGCGTATCACAAGGAAAAGGAAGCGGATTGTACGATCGCCGTCATGGAGGTGCCGATGGAGGATGCTTCCCGGTACGGGATCCTGAATACCAATCCCGATAATTCCATCTATGAATTTGACGAGAAACCGGCAGTCCCGAAAAGCAACAACGCCTCCATGGGTATTTACATTTTTACATGGGAAAAATTAAGAAAATATCTTGAACTTGACGAAGCCGATCCGGATTCTTCCAACGATTTCGGTAAAAACGTTTTGCCCGCCATGCTGAATGCCGGCGAAAGAATGTTCGCCTATCGGTTCGACGGATACTGGAAGGATGTCGGAACCATCGACAGCCTCTGGGAAGCCAATATGGATCTGTTGGATCCGAACACCCGGCTGGATCTCAGCGACGATAACTGGAGAATTTATACGCGCAATCTTGGTCTGCCGCCGCACTATGTTTCTTCCGATGCCGTTGTGCAGAATTCGCTGATCGCAGAAGGAAGCACGATCTGTGGACATCTGGAGTTCAGCGTGATTTTTGGGAACGTTACGGTGGAAAAAGGCGCTGTGGTCGAAGATTCGATTCTGATGCCCGGTGCGGTGATCAAAGAAGGAGCTGTCGTGCAGTATGCCATCGTTTCAGAAAATACGGTGATCGAAAAGGGAGCCGTGGTCGGCGGACGCCCGGAGGATACCCCGGACAAAAACAACTGGGGCGTTGCCGTTGTCGGAGCCGGAGTAACCATCGGCGAAAACAGGCGTGTTGAACCAAAACAAATGATCGAACAGGATCTGCTTTGATCTGAATGAAAGGAATGACAACCGGATGAGAGGCAATAATGTACTTGGAATCATTTTTTCCAATATGAAAGATCAGCTGATCCGTGAACTGACCGATCAACGTACGATGGGTTCGGTTCCGTTTGGGGGAAGGTACAGGCTGATCGATTTTCCGCTTTCCAATATGACGAATTCGGGGATCGGGCGTGTCGGTGTCGTAACCAAAAGCAATTACCGCTCCCTGATGGATCATGTTGGGTCAGGAAAGGCATGGGATCTTTCCAGAAAGCGTTCCGGTCTGGTATTTTTACCGCCATACCGTACCGGCAATGCGTTGTATATCAACCGCATCGGCGCACTGGAGGGAATCCGTGAATTTATTGAGTCCTCCAAAGAAGAATACGTCTTTTTGACCGACTGCGATGCCGTCTGTTCGTTGGATGTTCAGAAAATTGTTGATTTCCATCTGGAAAACAGCGCCGACATTACGATCGTCTATACATACGGAACGGCTCCCGACCGGCGACCGGAGCTGGTCACGATGGATATGGACGGCATCGGACGCGTAACAGATATCCGGATCAATCCGAATTCCGAAGAAAAAGTGTGCTTTGGATTGGGAATGTATGTGATGCGGCGCGATTTTCTGGTGCGGGTGATCGACGAAGCAGCCTGCCATAATCTGCAGAGCTTTGAAATGGATATTCTGCAGTCCGGTGTGGCAAAATACCGGATCTTCGGTTATGAACACAAGGGATTCGTCGGCATCATCAACTCGCTGAGCGAATACCACAGAATCAATATGCAGCTGCTGCAGGAGGATGTGCGCAAGGCTCTGTTCAGCCCTGAGCGTCCGGTCTATACAAAAGTCCGGGATGAGATGCCTGCGCGTTACGGTTTGGGTTCTCAGGTGAAGAATTCGTTGATTGCCGACGGCTGCATTATCGACGGAGAAGTAGAAAACTGCATTCTGTTCCGCGGCGTCCGGGTCGGCAAAGGAGCGCGGCTGGTGAATTCCATTGTCATGCAGGGCAGCATGATCGGCGAAGACTGCGATCTGAATTACCTGATCGTGGACAAAAATGTGACGATCCGGCCGGAACGCAGGCTGATGGGATATGATTCTTACCCGGTCTATATCGGAAAAAGCAGCGTTGTTTAACAGCTGCATGATGAAGAGAGAAAGGATGAAGATCTGATGAAAGTATTGTTTGCATCCAGTGAAGCTCTCCCGTTTGCAGCGTCCGGCGGTCTGGCAGAGGTGGCAGGTTCTTTGCCGAAGGCATTGCGGAAACGGGTGATCGGCGCACGCGTTGTTCTGCCGCTTTACGAGGATATTCCGGAGGAGCTTCGCTCTGAGATGCAGTTTGTTACCAGCATTTCGGTTCCGGTTTCCTGGCGGCGTCAGTACTGCGGCATTTTTGAAGCGCACAGAGACGGCGTTGTTTACTACCTTCTGGATAATCAGTATTATTTCAAACGCGCCGGGCTTTACGGCCATTATGACGATGCCGAACGGTTTGCGTTCTTTTCCCGCGCAGTATTGGAAATGCTTCCTGCAATTCATTTCAAGCCCGATATCATCCACGCCAACGACTGGCAGGCCGGTCTGATCCCGGTTTACCTCAGCCTGTTCTATGCGCAGAATGAATGGTATCAGGGGATCAAAACGCTTTATACGATCCACAACATTCAATACCAGGGGAAATACGGGATGGAGATTCTGGAGGATGTTCTGGGGATCCCGAATTCGATGCGGAGCATCGTGGAATACGATGGCTGCATCAACCTGATGAAAGGCGCCATTGAAGCCGCCAATAAAGTCAATACCGTCAGCCCGACCTATGCGCAGGAAATTATGGATCCCTGGTATTCGTATGGTCTGGACGGGATCCTGAGAGAGCGTTCCTGGAAAATCAGCGGAATACTGAACGGGATCGATACGGAAAGCTATGACCCGGCAGCGGATCCGCAGATCGATTGCAATTATACGGTGGAGACGCATCTGGAAGGAAAGCGGCAGAACAAGCTGAAACTGCAGGAACGTCTGGGACTGCAGCAGGATCCGGACGTCCCGGTAATCGGACTGGTCAGCCGTCTGGTCGACCAGAAAGGGCTTGATCTGGTGCGCGTCGTCGCCGACCGGCTGATGAGCGAGAATAATGTTCAGGTGGTCGTTCTCGGCACCGGGGGATGGGTCTATGAAGAGTTTTTCCGGGAAATGCAGGGGAAATACCCCGGAAGATTCTGCGCTTATATCGGATTCGTTCCCGAGCTTTCCAGAAAAATCTATGCAGGCTCCGATTTGTTCCTGATGCCGTCCAAAAGCGAGCAGTGCGGTCTTTCACAGATGATCGCCCTGCGTTATGGTTCGATTCCGATCGTCCGGGCCACCGGAGGATTAAAGGATTCCATTCAGGATTCCGGCAATGGGGAAGGAAACGGCTTTGTGTTTCAGAGCTATGACGCCGAGGATATGTATCATGCCATTTGCCGCGCGCTGGACGGTTTTGCGCAGCACGATGACTGGCAGATCCTTGTCGCCCGGGCGATGCAGTGCGATAACAGCTGGGAGCGCTCGGCAAATGATTACATCAAGCTCTACCGGGCGTTGCTGAAGGAATAAGAGAACCGTGGCCGATGCAAAAGAGCGGTTAACGGCGCTTTTCGGATCGGACGATACCCCGAAAAAACAGACATCGAAAGAAAAGGCCCCCTGCTGCAGCACAAAAACTGCGGCAGGGGGCCAGGTTATGTCCGGAAGTGATGCAGAAAAAGCGTCAGACGGCATTCTTTTCTGCTGCTTTTTTCTGCTTTTTGCCCGATAGAAATGCCGGTTTCTTTTTCGGACCGGGGGAGGGAACCAGCGGTACGTCCTTCCCGTCAAAAACGATC
>JAQXJH010000085.1 GCA_029008595.1 Bacillota bacterium | reverse complement strand
CTCAACCGGAGTATGAGGTTGACAATTATGCTGAATTTTCCGAGACACTCTCAAGGCATTCTGCCTGCATGATTCCTCCCGCAACAATTTTTTTGAATACCAACCCAGACTATCACATTTACTTGAAGACGAGATTCCGTTTTTTTAACCAGATTACAGGTTATAGGGCCGTGTTTTACAACAAAGATTTCGAGGAGCCTCCCGGGGTGGTGGATTGCAAACAAATTTCCGCATTTCCCGGTATTCTTTTGCCGATACAGCCGACAGAAACATACGGAGACATCGGCATCGAGGTTTCTCAGAACAGCGCCTGTTTTGAGATCGGTGATTACAGGTATACAGTTGATTGCGGCGAGAGTTCCCGGGAAATAACCTATGCGCTGATTGACGCTCAGCCAGTTGACGCGCAGACCTACCCGCACCAGACGGGGAATTGACGCGGCAGGGCGATTCGTGAATTGCCCTGCAGATCATTGCGTAAAAAACAGGAACCGCACCAACTCTGCCCCGGCAGAACGTGCGGTTCCCGTTTTCGTTTATAGGAGAATGGAAAGGCATTGCAGAAGATGAAAAGGACGCCGAAAAAATTCGGACAGGTGCAGCCGGGACGGAAGCGTTATTTCGCGAAAAACGCTTCGGCGTTTTCGGCGTAAATCTTCCGTTCGGCCTGCTCGCTCAGACCGCCCTCTTCCAGGTTCATGACCTGTGTTTTCATCACATAGAACGGGTACGAGCTGCCGAAAAGCAGGTGGTCTTCCCCAATGGCGGCCGCCGTGGCGGGCATATCGCCGACGGCGATCTTAAAGAGCGAGGTTTCAAAATAAACGTTCGGGAGCTTTCTGGTGGCTTCGGAAATTCCGACCGCTTCCCACGCGGCAAATCCGCAGAACAGGAGCCGAACGTCCGGCATGGCATTGGCCAGCGCAAGAAATTCCTCGTCGCCCGGTTCCCGCGGCAGCATCAGGTAATTCAGGCGCGTATCCTCCACGCGGCGTACAACGTAAAGCGGAAGCTTGTGCCGGCGCAGAACCTGATGCAGCGTTTCCATGCAGGGATCGGTGAGTGAATAGCCGTGATAGCCGGGCAGGATCTTTACCGCGGCGACGTCAAAGCGTTCCACGGCCTCGTCGATCATTTCGTCGAAGGCGGGGAGCGTCGGGTTCACGGTGATCACCTGACGGTAGCCGGTTCCCCGGAGCGCCAGCGCAAGCTGCTCCTCGCTTTCCATCGGATCCTGATAAAAAATGCTTTCCAGCGAGGCAACGCAGCCGCCCGTTATGCCGTAGCGCGCGTGCATGGCCTGCAGATCGGCGATCGTGTTGTGGGAGATGCGGCGGAACGGCCAGCTGCCCCACAGCGCGCAGACATCTGTTTTTTTCATGATGCTCTCCCCCTTTTTACAGCTTGAACAGCTTTTTCGCATTGCCGCCGAGGATCTGCGCCTTCTGCGCGTCGGTCAGGTCGGCTTCCAGCACCTGCGAATAGCTGATCATGTAATCGATATCCGGCATGTCGGTGCCGAACAGAACGCGGTCGGCGCCCAGCATTTTCACCGCATAGGGCAGGTCGTCCGCGTGGTTGATGGAACCGGAAAAATCGGCGAAAACATTCGGGCAGTTTTTCACGGGGCGAAGCTCGCGGACGCAGTTGGCGCCGATGTGCGCCATCAGCAGCTTTGCTTCGGGGTAGCGGCGGGCCAGCCGCGCAACGTTTTCGCCCAGCGTTTCGTACGGCAGCTGATCGACGGACTTGTAAAAGCTGTGGATCAGGATCGGAATATCGTATTCAATGCATTTTTCGGCGATGGGGTTGACCAGCGGATCGTCGCAGAAGGTGGAGGTCCAGAGCTTTACGCCGCAGAAGCCGCGATCCTCCACGCAGGTGCGCAGCTCGGTCATGGCTTCGGGGTTGCGCGGATTCAGATAGCAATACCCCATGATCAGCCCCGGCTGCTCCTTCATGAAGCCCCAGGTCAGCTCGTTGTCCGTCCGGATCTCCTCCTGTGTCGGAACATAGGTGTTCAGGGTGGAAACCATTACCCTGTCCGTGCCGAACTGTCCGGCGGCCTGCAGGATCTTCTTTTTATCTTCTTCGGGCCGTGTTCCCCACAAATGTGCATGTACATCAATGACCATTGAAAATCACCTCTGTCATCATTTATGTAACCGATTCGTTACAGTTTTCATTTTATTGTTTTTCCGCCGGAAATTCAATTGATTTATCATATTTTCTTGAAAAAATCAAATTTCGCACAGAATCCGCACAGCCCTCTGCCGAAATTGAATTTTGCCAAAAAGCATGGTACAATAGGAGCAGCACGGAGCAATGCGGTTGATTCCGGCGGAAAGGGTGATTCTTTTGTTCAAACGCTTCCGGCAGATGCCGATCGCCTATCAGGTCTGGATCCTGGCGGCCTTTGTGCTGATCATCCTCAGCGGCAGCCTGAGCATTGCGTATTACACCATCACCGATACGCTGGTTCAGAGCAATATCTCCTATACGAGCGATGTGTTCAGCCAGATGAAGTCCTCGCTGGAAAAGCAGTGCGAGCGGCTGGAAACGCTGCTGCAGAAAACGGGCTATAACCGTGCCGTATTCAAGTACATCGCCGCGGACAACAACAGCGACCGCTACCATCCGTATCTGGAAATGAATTCGCTGGCTCTGAGCGCCAACCAGCTGGAGCCGAGCGTTCAGGAATTTGTGGTGAAGGGTTATAACGGCGTGGAATATTATTCCGACGGAAAATCCGCAGAAGTGGAGCAGGCGGTCAGCCTTGTTCCGGAGGAAGTGAACAACTATTACCAGCTGACGAATCTGTTCCAGTACAAACGGATGGCCACGCGCCGCTGCTTTCTGCTGACGACGCAGCTGAGAGATATCTACAACATTACGCAGGTTCCCGATTCGGGACAGATCTCGTTTGTGGTAAAAATCGACTTTCTGGGCGTCAATGATTTTACGGATCAGTTCGGGACAGAGCTTTATATTCTGGACTCCAATCACACCGTCTGCGCGGGCAACCGGCGGAAGGATTCCGAAGACGAGCTCCGCATTCTGGAGCAGAAGCTGGCAGACCGGGAAGAAGCTTTTCAGACCGAGACGACCATCGGCGGAACGGCGTATCTCATCAATTTTGACCGGCTGCCTTCCATCAACGGATACATCATGAGCGTGACGCCCAGGGCAACGATCGTCAGCAGTGTTTACTGGGTCCGCGATCTGACGGTCGTTCTGCTGCTGACGGCTGCGGCGCTGCTGGTGCTGTTCTTCTTTCTGTTCAGCCGCAGTCTGACGGTTCCGCTTTCTCAGTTTTCGCGTCACATGGAGCGCGTGAAGACCGGCAGCGTGGATACGATGCGGGAGCCGGTCAAGCTGGACGGTTCCCGCGAGATGATCGAAATTTCGGATCGGTTCAACAGCATGATCAGCGAGATCGACCGCCTGAACCACCGCCTGTTCAATACGATGGAAACGCTCTATGACGCCGAGATCCAGAAAAAGCAGACGGAGCTGCTCTATCTGAAAAGCCAGATCAATCCGCATTTTCTGCACAACACGCTGGAGGTGATCCTCGGCGTGGCCTTTACGGAAAATGCGCCGCAGACCGTCCGGCTGATCAAGGCGCTTTCGAGGATCTTCCGCTACAGCATCCGCGGCAGCGATACGGTCACGGTCGCCGAGGAGCTGAAGATCGTTCAGGCGTATCTGAAGATCCAGCAGACGCGTTTTTATCAGAAATTTACGGTGGAATATGATTTTGACGATACCGTTCTGCAGAACCACATCCCCAAAATGGTGCTGCAGCCGCTGATCGAAAACGCGATCACGCACGGGCTGGAAGACCGCGCGCAGGGCGGCCTGCTGAAGATCGGCGGCTCGTTTGACGCCGACGGGATGACGCTGCTCTGGGTGGAGGACAACGGAAAAGGCATGAGTGAAGAGCAGCTGGCCCGTCTGCGCGCGGTGATCGCGCAGGAAGGAACCTTCCGCTCGGAAAGCATCGGGTTTGAAAATGTTGTGTACCGCGTCAAGCTGCTGTACGGCAAGCGCTGCCGCATTACGGTGGAAAGCGCGCCCGATCAGGGGACAAGGATCGAGCTGAGGATTCCCTGGACGGAGTAAGGCACGCCGGTTGGACAGAAAGGATGGATGGAAATGTATCGTGTGATCCTGATCGATGACGAACGCTTTGTGCTTGCCAGTCTGGAAGGCCGCATCGAGTGGCAGGAACACGGCTTTGCGGTCGTGGGAAAAGCATTGGATGCGGCGGAGGGCATGGCGCTGATCCGTAAAGAGCGCCCCGACGTGGTCTTTACCGATATCAAGATGCCCGGCATGAACGGGCTGGAGATGATCCATGAGCTGGTGGATGAATTTCCGCAGACCAAATTTGTGATCATCAGCGGATATAACGAATTTCAGTATGCCAAGCAGGCGATGGAATACGGCGTTCTGGGCTTCTGCGTCAAGCCGTTTGACGAAGAAGAGATCTACGGGATCCTGGAGCGGGCGCGCCATCAGCTGGAGGCGCACCAGACGGACAGCAGCCCCCGGACCGTTCCGCTGCGCCTCGGAGCCGATTTTTCCGCCGAAGAGGCCGAACGCTTTCTGGTGCAGTACGGCTTCGGGCCGGACTGTGCGCGGATGATCGTGCTCTGCGACAAGGAGACCGAGCTGCTGCTGCCGGGTAAATTCCCGCATCTGGAGCTTTCCGATCCCCCGGCACGCCACGGTTTTCTGGTCGCCGTCGAATCGGAGGAAACGCTGAAGCCCTTTTTGCCGTCGGGAAAGCAGATCGGCATCAGCAAGCCCTTTGTGCGCAGCAGCGATTTTGCGGCCGCCTGCCGGGAAGCTACGCTGGCCTATTTTCAGAAATTCATCAACGGAAAGCCCTGCAACCTTTTTGCCGGTTCGGTTGCGGTGGAGCAGTCCGTTTCGCTGATTCAGGAGCCGCAGAGCCGCTATTACTGCCGGGATCTCGCCGGAGCGCACGAGGTTTTTGCGCAGCTGGAAGACCTGTTTTCCTCCGGCTCGCTCACCATCCGCTCGGCACACCGGCTGTACCAGTCGATGCTGTTCGCATTTTCCGAAGGCGGGCGGGACTGCGAAACCTATGAGCAGCTCTGCGAGCAGTACGGCAATGTGGGAGAAATGCTGCACGACATCGAACACAATCTGGTCGCCGGCATCTCGGGCAGCCGGAATCTTCCGGAGCGCCGGTCGGCCATCGGCGATATCCTCTGCTATGTGAACGAGCACTATTTTGATTATGACCTGACCATGCAGACGCTTTCCGAAAAATTTGATCTGAACGCGAATTACATCAGTCAGCTGTTCCGCAAAAGCCCGGCGGAAAGCTTTACAAAATACCTGACGTCCGTCCGTATGGAGCACGCGAAGGATATGCTCGAAAAAAGCGAGGACTCCATCAAATCCGTGGGCGAAAAGGTCGGTTATGCGGATTATTTCTATTTTGCCAAGGTATTCAAGAAAACCGTGCATCAGACGCCGGGGGAATACCGCGCGGCCCATGCAAAAAACGCCCCCGGCACAGGCGATGTGCCGGAGGCGGAGGATTGATGCGGTTTCCGGTGCCCGGAACGGTCAGTAATCCGCAAGGTCGGCGGCGTTCTGCACGATCACGATGCGGGAACCGGCGTCCAGCGTCCGCAGCAGCTGCACCACCAGCTCCTCCGGCAGCGCAACGCAGCCGCCGGTAGAGCCTGCGGTCAGGCAGTGCAGAAAAATCGCGGAGCCTTTGCCCGGAATGTTCTCGGTGTTGTAGCCGATGGAAAGCGCATACTGATAGACGGATACGGTGATGAGATGTTCGGCGGAAAACCAGTCCTTCTCGGTGGTGTCGGTGTTGACGAACTGGTTGTAATACTTTGAATTGGGATCATCCACCCAGAAGTCGTTTTTCTCCAGCTTGTGGTACGGGATAACGGAGCCGGGGTCGTCCGCCCGGCCGAACGCCATGCCGAAGGAGTATGCACCGACCGGCGTTTTGCCGTCGCCCTCCTCCTTGTCTGCGGTCACGCCGTTCTTGCCGATGTAGCAGTCGGTGGCAAAAACCTCGCTCCAGTTTCCGTCGGGATCTTTCTGAAAAAACGTGGCCTGCGCCAGAGAGCTGCGCTGCCAGACGACGGTCAGGATCTTGTCGGTTTCGGCGGCAAGCTTCATGGCCGAAACGCGGTCGATCAGCGCGACCGTGTCCGGCTCGGTGGAAACAGGCGCGGATTCCGCAGCGGAAGAGACGGGCTTCGCGGAGGAAAGCGGCGCGGAAGAGGCCGGTTCGGGGGAAGAGGACTGACCGGAGGAAGAATCGGCTTCCACCGACGTGACAGAGCCGCCCGCGCAGCCGGAAACGCCGGTTAGCGCCAGCAGCAGGGAACAGAAGCAAAGCAGCATTTTTTTCATTCGGATCATTCCTTTCGAATTTGGTAAGCGGCCGCCCGGCGGCGGGGAATGCCGGCTGCCCGCGGGACTGCGGAAGCTCCGGCAGGATACGTTTATTGTAGCATGGGCCGCGGAAAAATACTTGCCGCTTTTTCTGAAAAAATGCATATTCCGGCGGCGGTGCGCTGCGGTTCCGGGGAGACCCGGGCGGCGCTGCGCCGTCTTTTTCTTGCAAATTCCGCTGCCCGATGCTACAATCAGAACAGAAAAAACGGGATCGGAAAGGTTGGGTCAGCCGGATGAAGAAGATCGGTCGCCGCGCAAAGACAATTCTGTTCGGGGGCGCGGCAGCGGCAGCAGCGGCGGCAGCGGTGATCGCGCTGGCTGCACCGCGCAGCGGCGCACAGGGAATACAAAAGACAACGGTCGCCATGGGCGCAGTCGTCAGCCAGACGGTCTACGGCGATGCAGACGCGGCGGAGCAGGCAGCCGGCGCCGCCAATGCGGCAGTTGCGGCGCTGGAGCAGAAGATCTCGTGGAGGATCGACTCTTCCGAAACGGCAGGGATCAACCGGGCGGCAGGGACGGACGCCGTGGAATGCAGCGAAACAACGCTCGCGCTGCTGCGGCTCTGTCTGGATACGGCGGAAAAAAGCGGCGGCGCGTTCGATCCGTGTATCCTGCCGGTTTCGCAGCTGTGGGATTTTGATGCGGAGCAATTTTCGCCCCCGGCGGATGATGCGGTGAAGGCAGGCCTTGCCGCCTGTTCGTGGGAGCTGCTTTCGGTGGACGGAACGCAGGTCTCGCTGGCGCGGCAGGGCGCAGGGCTGGATCTTGGCGGCATCGGCAAAGGGGCCGCCTGCGACGAGGCGCTGCAGATCTACGCCGGAAGCGGGATCGCCGGAGCGGTGGTGGCGGTCGGCGGCAGTATCGGCGTTTTCGGCGCCAAGCCGGACGGTTCCGCGTGGAGGATCGGGGTGCGCGACCCGGCGGGCGGGGCTTCCGATTCGCTTGGAACGCTGGAGCTTTCGGCGGGCTGCGTTTCCACGTCGGGAACGTATGAAAAAAAGAGGGAATCCGGCGGCGTTGTCTATCACCATATTCTTGACCCGCGTACCGGATACCCGGCAGAAAGCGATCTGGTTTCCGCTACGGTGATCTGCAGCTCGGGCGCGCTTTCGGATGCGCTCGCAACGGCCTGCGTCGTGCTGGGGCGGGAACAGGCCGTCGCGCTGCTGGAGGAATATCAGGCGGGCTATCTGCTGATCGGCGAAGACCGTGTGATCTATGCCGGCGGAGGCGCAGAGGAGATCTTTACCCTGAGCGGCGCAGAGTATACGCTGCAGAAGCCATGAGCGCCCGGCGCAGGATGGCGTCGCCCTGGGATGCGGCGCTGCTGGCGGTGGTGCTTCTGATTTGCGGCGCGCTGTTTTGGGCGGCCGGTTCCCGCGGCAGCGGCGCGGCGGCGGTGGTGGAACAGAACGGAACCGAGCTTTGCCGGATCGCGCTTTCTGCCGGAGAGAAAACGGTCTTTACGGTCCCGGGCGAGCCGCAGGTGGTGATCGCGGTGGAAAACGGCGAGGCATGGTTCGAATCGTCCGGCTGCCCGGATCAGGTCTGCGTGCGCTCCGGAAAGCTGAGCAAAACGGGCGAGGCGGCTGCCTGCCTGCCCGCGGGCGTCGTGCTGCGCATTGAGGGCAGGGCGGATCAGGATGCGGTCACGGGCTGAAAAGACGCCGTCCGGCGGAAGAATTCCGGATAATCCGTCAAAATAATTGAAATTTTTGAAGGATTATGATACGCTAAAGCAGAGAAAAACAAGCGGAACCGCGCGGCGGCAGTCCGGAACGGGCATGCGCAGCAGCGGCAAAAAAGAGGAGGAGTCCCCCTTGCGGAAAGACGGCAAACGAGTAAAAAACACAGAACCGATGTACGCCCTGATCCCGTACATCATGCCCCAGCGTTACGACGCGCTCAATTCGGTGACGGTTCACCTTCCCTATCAGCCGATCCACGAATATCTGATGAAAAAGCGCAAGGAGGGTGTCCGGCTGAGCCATATGAGCCTGATCATCGCCGCTTATCTGCGCTGCGCGGCGGAGTACCCGCTGCTGAACCGGTTCATCATGAAAAAGAAGATCTATGCGCATAACGACTTTACGGTGAGCATGGTGGTGCTCCGCCCGGGAGATATGGACGGAACCATGACAAAAGTTTCGCTGGAGATGACCGATACGATCTTCGACGTCAACCGAAAGATCATGGAATTTCTGGAGCAGAACAAGGCTGCGCAGGAGACCAACGCGACCGATACGCTGATGCGCCGGCTGCTGGCTGTGCCGGGTCTTGTCAGCGCCGCGGTGGGGCTGATCAAATTTGCCGACCGCCACGGCCTGCTGCCCAGAAAGATCATCGACGCCAGCCCGTTCCACTGCAGCCTGCTGATCTCGAATCTGGCGAGCATCCGCACGAATCACATTTACCATCATATTTACGAATTCGGGACTGCCGGCGTTTTTATCACAATGGGGAACAGTATTGAAAAACCGGAATATGATGAAAACGGAGTCGTGCAGCTGAAGCGCTATATTCCGTGCGGCGTTGTGATGGATGAACGCATCTGCTCCGGCAGCTATTTTGCCCGCGTGTTCCGCCGGATGCAGCAGTACCTGAACGATCCTTCGCTGCTGGAGGTACCGCCGGAAACCGTTGCGGAGGATTCCTGAGCCGTTTCCGGCGCGGAAACGCCGTGCGGCATGGGACAGAACGGAACGGCGCATTTTTTCGGAATTATCCGATTTTACTAATTTTACAGATCAAATTACCCAAACGAGAGGCGTAAAATCGGCGTAAAAGTTTGCAGAACAGGGAAAAAGATGCTCCGGTGTTGACGTACCGCGAAAGATACAGTATACTGAATCATATCGGCCGCGGGTCAGTTCTGGACTCAGCGGCTGTTTTTTCCCGTTCTGAAATTTCCCCGTCCCTGCCGCGGACGGGAGCAAAGGTGGTCGTGATGATGACAGGAACGAATCCCTGTGCAGAAGTGGAGTACGTTGTGCGCAAGGTCGGGTACCCGGGGCGTGTGGAGGAATGCCGCCCGTTTGGCGACGGCCATATCAATGATACATTCGCGGTGCGCTGCCGTGATGAAAGCGGTGCGGAAACGCGCTATGTGCTGCAGCGCATCAATCATGAAATTTTCAAGGATCCGGTTCAGGTGATGGACAATGTGGTCTATATTACGGAATTCCTGCGCGGCCGGCTGCTGGCTGCAGGCGAGGATCCCGACCGCGGAACCATCAGCTATCTGCGGATGCCGGGCGGCGGCTACTGCTACCGCGACTCCATCGGCTCCTACTGGCGCAGCTACCGATTTATTGAAAATGCCGTCAGCTTTGACACCGTGCAGTGCCCGGAGGATTTTTACCAGAGCGCCGTGGCGTTCGGCCGCTTCCAGCGGCTGCTGGCCGATTTTGACGCGTCGCATCTGACGGAGACGATCCCCGATTTTCACAATACGCCGGTGCGCTATGAGCGGTTCTGCCACGCCGTGGAGCAGGACGCCTGCGGGCGCGCGGAGTCTGTCCGTCAGGAGATCGAATTCGTGCGCAGCCGCGCGCCGTTCATGTCCGTTCTGACCGATCTGCTGAAAAGCGGCGGGCTGCCGCTGCGCGTGACGCACAACGACACCAAGCTCAACAACGTGCTGTTTGACAAAGACACCCGCAAGGCGATCTGCGTGATCGATCTTGATACGGTGATGCCCGGGCTTTCGGTCTATGATTTCGGCGATTCCATCCGCTTCGGCGCGACGACGGCCGCCGAGGATGAGCCGGATCTTTCCAGAGTGAATTTTGACCGGAATCTGTTCGAGCTTTATACAAAAGGGTATCTGGAGGGCTGCGGCGGCAGTCTGACCGAAACGGAACGCCGTATGATGCCCGAGGGCGCGAAGATGATGACGCTGGAATGCGGGATGCGTTTTCTGACCGATTATCTGGAAGGCGACCACTATTTCAAGATCAGCCGCCCGCAGCAGAATCTGGACCGCGCGCGCACACAGTTCAAGCTCGTTTCCGATATGGAGTCCTGCTGGGACGAAATGCACCGCATCGTTGAAAAATACTGAAAAAAACAGGCGTGCCGCAGGGCGGCGGTCCTTCCGGACCGTTCTGCAGCACGCCTGTGGTTTTCCGGTTCAGGAGCGGAACAGCGCATCTTCCAGCGTGGGAGCCTCCACCTCAAAGGTGCGCCCGTCCAGAATCGTCAGGCCGGGGCAGGAGCGGGGATTCGGCAGGGGCTGGCGTTCCGTCAGTTCCACGCGGAATCTGACAGGAGAAGGATAAACAAGGCTGCGCATGGAAGAAAGATTGCGCACGGCGCGTTCTGCCGCGTCGCGGATGAGTCCGTGTGCTTTTTCCGGCGGGAGCAGCGCCGCGCCGAACGAAGTCAGCCCACGCTTGACCTGAACCGTTTCGGCCCACGGCAGCAGCGCGCCCGCTTCGGCGCAGAGCTTGTCGTCGCCCGAAACAAGGATCACCGGGATGTTGTGTTCGCCGGCGATCCCGGCGTCGATGGCGGTCTCGCCTGCCTTGCTGCCGTTGATCCAGTAATTCTGCACACGCACCGAGGACATGGAATGCTCCAGAACGGCGGCGCGGGTACCGGCCATGGCGTGATAGCCGAGCAGGATCAGCCCGTCGCATTCGTCAATATCCGCGAACCGGTCATCGCCGCTCGGCCCGCAGAGAACCTCGTCGACCGCCGGGGAAAGCTTGTCCCAGAGCACGGAGTAGCTTCCGCCGTGGCCGTCCCGCACAACGACAACGTCGGCGCCGCCCGCTTTGCAGCCTTCTGCGCACGCATTGATCTCGGCGGTCATGAAGGCGCGCCCTTCCTGAAAGCGGCTGCCCTGCGGCGTGACCTGTTCCGGCGAAAAGATGCCGGAGATCCCTTCAATGTCGCAAAAAATAAAGATCTTCATCTGTTTGTCTGCTCCTTTCGGGCCGAACGCCCTGCGGTGTATTTTTCCTGTTCATTATAGCACCCGTTTCTGCCGTCTGCAATCAAAAGGCGGCAGAATGCGTGAAAATGCAAGAGGAACAGCGCTTTTTTCCGCTTTGGTGGAAAATGTTATGGAAAATGTGGATAAATATGCTCCGGTGCGCCATAATATGCCGGAAAGCCCTTGAAAAAACAGAGGAATCCCGCGGCGGAGGGTTTTCGCTCACAAAAATTTCCTTGCACAGAATCCTCTGCATTTTGTGGCGCGGAGATGCGGTTTCGGCATATTTAGTGGTTTGAACGACGCCGCGCTTGACGTATACAACATGCACAAAATATTTTCAAAAATTTCTTGCGAAAAAACGAAAATAAGTCTTGCATTCGGCGCGGGAAAATGGTATTATAATCAAGCGTGACTGCACAAGATATGCGTTGAAGCGGGAGGTTGCGGCTGATTCAGCCGGTTTTTCCGTGGAGTATGTCCGATTTCAAACCGGGCGAAAAATATTCGGCACACAGGCTTGCTCTGTGGAAACAGGGGCTTGCTCTGCGCGCCTGACGTGATGAATGCCACCCGGATTTTGCTTTTCCTTCAAAAAGTGAATCCGGTTTTTAAATGTTCAGGGTGGAAACACCCGGAACGGTGTAAGGTTTTTCACCACGCCGCCCGCCAACTATTATTAAGGAGGCGATTCATGTGGCAGTCAAGGAGAAAATCAGAATCAGAATCAAAGGGTACGATCATCAGCTGGTCGATCAGTCGGCCGAAAAGATCGTAGCAACGGCGAAGCGCACGGGCGCCCGCGTTTCGGGTCCGGTTCCGCTCCCCACCGAAAAGCAGATCATCACGATCCTGCGCGCTGTGCATAAGTACAAGGACAGCCGCGAGCAGTTCGAGATGAGAACCCACAAGAGACTGATCGATATTCTCAGACCGTCGAACAAGACGGTTGAGGCTTTGATGGGCCTCGAGCTCCCCGCCGGCGTTGACATCGAGATCAAGCTGTAAGACAGCGCTTCTGATGTAAACCTACCGGACGGCTGGGGTCATGTTGGCAGACGCCAACCAATAACCTGCAAGGAGGAAACAAAATGCAAAAAGGTATCATCGGCAAGAAGATTGGCATGACGCAGATCTTCGACGAAAAGGGAAACGTCATCCCGGTCACCGTTGTGGAAGCCGGCCCCTGCGTTGTTACGCAGAAGAAGACGGTGGAAAACGACGGTTACGATGCCGTGCAGCTCGGTTTCGGCGACATCAAGCTGAAAAACCAGAACGGCACCGGCAAAGGCGCCAGAAAGCGCAGCGAGAAATTCCAGGACAAGCCCGTCAACGTGACGATGCCGCTGCTCGGCCATTTTGCCAAGAGCGACGTTGCCCCGAAGAAGAGCCTGCGCGAGTTCCGTTTTGACGATATCTCCGCGTTCAACGTCGGCGATGTCATCAAGGCAGATGCGTTCGCGGTCGGCGACAAGGTCGACGTGAGCGGCACCAGCAAAGGTAAGGGCTATGCGGGCGTCATCAAGCGCTGGAACTTCCAGCGTCTGAAGGAAACCCACGGTTCCGGTCCTGTTGCCCGCCACGGCGGATCCATCGGCTCCAACTCCGATCCGTCCCGCGTGTTCAAGGGCAGAAAAATGGCAGGTCACCTCGGTGCCGAAAAGGTCACCGTGCAGAACCTGACGGTCGCCAAGATCGATGCGGAAAACAACCTCATCGCCATCAAGGGCGCCATCCCCGGACCGAACAAGGGCCTGGTTGTCATCCGCGAAAGCGTCAAGAAGGCGTAAGGGAAGGAGGAAACGAACTGCCTAATGTTCAAGTTGTCGATATGACCGGCAAACAAGTCGGTTCCATTGATCTTTCCGAAGCCATTTTCGGAATCGAGCCCAACACCGCCGTCATGCACGACGTTGTTGTGAATTATCTGGCCAATCAGCGCCAGGGCACCCAGTCGGCTCTGACCCGCGCCGAAGTTTCCGGCGGCGGCAGAAAGCCCTGGAGACAGAAGGGCACCGGCCACGCCCGCCAGGGTTCCACCCGCGCTCCGCAGTGGACGCACGGCGGTATCGTGTTCGCCCCGAAGCCCCGCAGCTACCGCTACACCCTCAACAAGAAGGTGCGCCGCCTGGCGATGAAATCCGCTTTTTCCGCCAAAGCGAAGGAGAACGATCTGATCGTGCTCGACGCGCTGACGCTGGAGAGCTTTTCCACCAAAACGGTCGCCGCAATGCTCAGCGCCCTGGGCGCCGACAGAAAAGCGCTGATCGTTCTGGCTGAAAACGATAAGAAAGCGATCAAATCCGCAGCAAACATTCCGGGCGTCAAAACCGCTATGGTCAACACGCTGAATGTTTACGACATCCTCAACGCCGACAAGTTCATCGTTGTCAAGGATGCGGTTGCACAGATTGAGGAGGTGTACGCAGAATGACAGCTCATGATATCATTATCCGCCCGATCATCTCGGAACGCAGCATGGCCGGCGCTCAGCAGAAAAAGTACACCTTTGAGGTTGCCAAAGACGCCAACAAGATCGAGATCGCCAGAGCGATCGCCGAGGTGTTCGACGGCGTTAAGGTTGCAAAGGTCAACACGATGCACGTCAGAGGCCGCATGCGCCGTCAGGGCCGCTTCGAGGGTTACACTCCTTCGTGGAAAAAGGCCGTTGTGACATTGACCGAAGACAGCAAGTCCATCGAATTCTTCGAGGGCATGATGTAATCCTGCAAAACTGAGCAGGGGGCAGCGTATGGGGCACAGGCATGGCCCCGCAAAGCCATCATGAGGAGTGTGAAACCAAAATGCCGATTACAGTATACAAACCGACAACCAACGCACGCCGCAACATGTCGGTCACCGATTATTCCAAGCTGAGCAAGAACGGCCCCGAAAAGAGCCTGCTCGCTCCGCTTCCCAAAAAGTCCGGCCGCAACAGCTACGGCCGCATCACCGTCCGCCACCGCGGCGGCGGAAACCGTAAAAAATACCGCATCATCGATTTCAAACGTCAGAAGGCCGGCGTCCCGGCAACCGTTCTGACCATTGAGTACGATCCGAACCGCTCGGCGTTCATCGCACTGGTTCAGTACGAAGACGGCGAAAAGAGATACATCGTTGCTCCGCAGGACCTGAAGGTCGGCGACACGATCGTCTCCGGCGCCGACGCCGATATCAAGCCCGGCAACGCGCTGCCGCTGACGAACATCCCGGTCGGTACCTTTATCCACAACGTTGAGCTTTACCCCGGCAAGGGCGCACAGCTTGCCCGTGCAGCCGGCAACATGGCTCAGCTGATGGCAAAGGAAAACGGACTGGCGCTGCTCAGACTGCCTTCCGGCGAGCTTCGCAACGTTCCTGCCGAGTGCATGGCGACCATCGGTCAGGTCAGCAACATCGATCACGAGAACGTCAAGATCGGTAAAGCGGGCCGCAAGCGCAACATGGGCTGGCGCCCGACGGTTCGCGGTTCCGTTATGAACCCGAACGACCATCCGCACGGCGGTGGTGAAGGTAAGGCTCCTGTCGGCCGTCCCGGCCCGGTCACCCCGTGGGGCAAACCTGCGATGGGCTACAAGACCCGCGCAAAGCACAACCGTTCCGATAAGTTGATCGTGAAACGCAGAAACGGCAAGTAAGGCGGTAAGAAAGGAGCTTAATACACAATGGGTAGAAGCGTGAAAAAGGGTCCTTTTGTACAGCCTGTGCTTCTCAAAAGGATTCAGGAAATGAATGCTGCCGGCGAAAAGAGAATCGTCAAGACGTGGAGCCGCTCTTCCACGATCTTCCCGGAGTTCGTCGGTCATACGATCGCGGTCCACGACGGCCGCAAGCATGTCCCGGTTTATGTGACTGAGGATATGGTCGGCCACAAGCTCGGCGAGTTTGCCCCGACCAGAACCTTCCGCGGTCACGCGGGCGCAAAAACCACCGGCTCGAAATAAGCACGGCTGAAAGGAGTGTATAGCATGGAAGCAAGGGCTCAACTGAAGTACGCCCGTATTTCCCCCCGCAAAATCTCGATCCTGCTTGACCTGATCCGCAAGCAGCCGGTCGACAAGGCTAAGGCTATCCTGAAGCATACCCCCAAGGCCGGCTGCGAGTATCTGATCAAGCTGCTCGATTCGGCCGTGGCGAATGCTCAGAACAACAACAATATGGATGTTGCCAAGTTATATGTCGCAGAATGCTTCGTATGCCAGGGCCCCATCCTCAAGAGAATCCGTCCGAGAGCGCAGGGCCGCGCGTTTGCGATTCACAAGAAGACTTCGCACGTGACCATGGTGCTCAAGGAAGCAGAATAAGTGAGGAGGAGGTAAATTATGGGCCAGAAAGTTAATCCGCACGGCCTTCGCGTCGGCGTTATTCAGGACTGGGATTCCCGCTGGTTCGCGGGCAAAAAAGACTTTGGCAACACGCTTGTGGAAGATTACAAGCTGCGCCGTGAGCTGAAAACAAAGCTTTACGACGCCGGCGTGCCGAAGATCGAGATCGAGCGCAGCGCCTCCGCCGCAACGAAGGTTCGCGTTCACATCCACTGCGCAAAGCCGGGCATGGTCATCGGCCGCGGCGGTGCCGAGATCGAAAAGCTCAGCGCAGACTGCGCGAAGCTGCTCGGCCAGCCGGTCAGCATCGATATCGTCGAGGTGAAGAACCCCGATGCCAACGCTCAGCTGGTTGCTGAAAGCGTTGCGCAGCAGCTCGAAAAGCGCATCTCCTTCCGCCGCGCCATGAAGCAGTCCATCGGACGCGCCATGAAGCTTGGCGTCAAGGGTATCAAAATTCAGGTTTCCGGCCGTCTGGGCGGCGCGGAAATTGCCCGTACCGAACAATATCATGAGGGCACCATCCCGCTGCAGACCCTGCGCGCCGACATCGACTACGGCTTTGCAGAGGCGAAGACCACCTACGGCCGTATCGGCGTAAAGGCATGGATCTATCGCGGCGAAGTTCTGCAGGATGCAGCCCGCAAGCAGCCCCGCAAGGAAGGAGGCAACCGGTAATGTTACTGCCGAAGCGCGTAAAATACCGCAGAGTTCACAGAGGCCGTCTGACCGGTAAAGCAACCCGCGGTAATGTTGTCAATTACGGTGATTTCGGTCTTCAGGCACTGGAGCCCGCATGGATCACCTCCAACCAGATCGAGGCGGCCCGTATCGCCATGACCCGTTACATCAAACGTGGCGGTCAGGTTTGGATCAAAATTTTCCCGGATAAGCCGATCACTGAAAAGCCGGCTGAAACCCGAATGGGTTCCGGTAAAGGTTCGCCCGAATACTGGGTGGCCGTTGTGAAACCCGGCAGAGTGATGTTCGAAATCGGCGGCATTGATGAGTCCGTCGCAAGAGAAGCACTCCGCCTTGCCGCAAACAAGCTGCCGATCAAGTGCAAGTTTGTTCGCAAGAATGACCAGGAAACGGGTGGTGAGCAAGAATGAAGGCCTCAGAGATCAGAGAAATGACAGCAGCAGAGCTTGAGAAAAAGCTTCAGGACCTCAAGGCCGAGCTTTTCAACCTGCGTTTTCAGCACGCCATTAACCAGCTCGATAACCCGATGCGCATCAGCGCCGTCAAGAAAGACATTGCCCGCGTCAAAACGGTTTTGAACGAGATGTCTGACGACGCTCAGGCGTGACGAAGGGAGGATTAAGCTGTGAACGACAGAAACAACCGTAAAGTCGAGGTTGGCCGTGTGGTCAGCAACAAAATGGATAAAACCATCGTCGTTGCAATCGAAGATAACGTGAAGCATCCGCTTTACAACAAGATCGTGAAACGCACCGTGAAG
Source organism: Bacillota bacterium (assembly GCA_029008595.1). Classification (GTDB taxonomy): domain Bacteria; phylum Bacillota; class Clostridia; order Oscillospirales; family Acutalibacteraceae; genus CAKXIK01. Next base: position 36,757 of record JAQXJH010000085.1, on the reverse strand, counting down.
CTGAAAGCACATGACGAAAACAATGAGTGCAATATCGGTGACCGCGTCCGCGTGATGGAGACCCGTCCGCTTTCCAAAGAAAAAAGATGGCGTCTTGTTGAAATTATTGAAAGAGCGAAATAATTCGGCTCTTGGCAAAGGAGGAACGCACTGTGATACAGCAGCAGACCTTGCTTAATGTGGCCGACAACACCGGCGCGAAACAGCTCATGTGCATCCGCGTCCTTGGCGGCTCAGGCAGAAGGTATGGCAATATTGGTGACGTAATCGTGTGCTCCGTGAAAAAAGCGGCACCGGGCGGCACCGTGAAAAAAGGCGAAGTGGTCAAGGCGGTCATCGTCCGCTCGGCATCCGGCATTCGCCGCGATGACGGAACGTATATCCGTTTTGACGAAAACGCGGCTGTCATCATCCGCGATGACAAGAATCCGCGCGGCACCCGCATCTTTGGGCCGGTGGCCCGTGAGCTTCGTGACAAGGATTATCTCAAGATCCTGTCCCTTGCTCCCGAAGTGCTTTAAGGAGGTGCCCAGAATATGAATAAGGTTCATGTGAAAACCGGAGATACCGTTAAGGTTCTCAGCGGCGAAGAAAAAGGCAAGCAGGGCAAAGTTGTCGCGGTCAGCCCGAAAGAGGGCAAGCTGATCATCGAAGGCGTGAACATGGTTTCCAAGCACGTGAAACCGCGCCAGATGGGTCAGGAGGGCGGCATCATCAAGACTGAAGGCGCCATGTACGCCTGCAAAGTCCAGCTCGTCTGCCCGAAATGCAGCGCCGCGGTCCGCGTTGGCCATAAGGTCTCCGAGGACGGCTCCAAGCTCCGCGTCTGCAAAAAGTGCGGCGAAACATTCTAAGAGGAGGGACGAAAATGGCAACACTGAAGGAAACTTATAAAAGTGAAGTAGCGCCCGCCTTGATGAAGAAGTTTGGATACAAGAGCGTTATGCAGATTCCGAAGATCGACAAGGTGGTCATCAATGTCGGCGCCGGCGAGGCCCGCGATAACGCGAAGGTCATCGATTCCATCATGACCGATCTCGCGGCAATCACCGGTCAGCGCCCGATCGTTTGCAAAGCGAAGAAATCCGTTGCAAACTTTAAAGTGCGTGAAGGCATGCCGATCGGCGTGAAGGTCACCCTGCGCGGCGAAAGAATGTATGAATTCATCGACCGCTTCTTCAACGTAGCGCTGCCCCGTGTCCGCGACTTCCGCGGCATCAGCGCAAATTCATTCGACGGCCGCGGCAATTACTGCGTCGGCGTCAAAGAGCAGCTGATCTTCCCGGAGATCGAGTACGATAAGATCGACGCGGTCCGCGGCATGGATATCTGCTTTGTAACAACCGCAAATACCGACGAGGAAGCCCGCGAGCTGCTTACGCTGATGGGCGCCCCGTTTGTGAAGTAAGGAGGGATTGTTGTGGCCAAAACATCAATGAAAATCAAACAGCAGCGCGAACCGAAGTATTCCACGCGCGCTTACAACCGCTGCAAAATCTGCGGCCGGCCGCACGCCTATCTTCGCAAGTTCGGCATTTGCCGCATCTGCTTCCGGGAGCTTGCTTATAAAGGCGAGATTCCGGGCGTGAAAAAAGCCAGCTGGTAAATGACGAAGCGAAGGAGGTAAACGGCATGCAGATTACAGATACAATCGCGGATCTGCTCACCCGGATTCGCAATGCGAATTCCGCGAAGCACGATACCGTAGACGTCCCCGCCTCGAACGTGAAGAAGGCGATCACCCAGATCCTTCTGGATGAGGGTTATATTAAGAGCTACACTGTCGTCGAAGACGGCAAGCAGGGCATGATCCATATCACGCTCAAATACGGCGCCGGCAAAACCCCGGTCATCAGCGGCCTGCGCAGAGTTTCCAAACCGGGCCTGCGCATTTACAGCGACGTGGAAAACATGCCCAAGGTGATGAAGGGGCTCGGCATTGCGCTGATCTCCACTTCCAAGGGCATCATGACCGATCGCGAAGCCCGCAAGCAGAACGTCGGCGGCGAAGTCCTGGCGTTCATCTGGTAATTAAGGAGGTGCAAGAATGTCTCGAATTGGAAGAAAGCCGATAAATATTCCCGCTGGCGTCGATGTCAAGATCGACGGCAACGTTATCACTGTCAAAGGCCCGAAGGGTACTCTGACGCAAAATGTGCATCCGGCTATGACCGTGAAAGTGGAAGGCAATGAGATCATTGTCACCCGCCCCGATGATGCCAAGGAAAACCGCTCTCTGCACGGACTTACCCGTACCATCATCCACAACATGGTGGAAGGCGTTGTAAAGCCCTTTACCAAAACGCTGGATGTCAACGGCGTTGGTTACCGTGTGCAGAAACAGGGCACAAAGCTTGTGATGAACCTCGGTTACTCGCATCAGGTGATCATGGAGGAAACGGGCGATATCAAGATCGATTGCCCGACCGCGAACCAGATCATTATTTCCGGTCCCGATAAGCAGAAGGTCGGCCAGTTTGCTGCAGAAGTCCGCGAAAAGCGTCCGCCGGAGCCTTATAAGGGCAAGGGCATCAAGTACGCTGACGAGGTTATCCGCCGCAAGGAAGGCAAGGCCGGTAAGGGCGCTAAGAAATAATGAAGGAGTGTGAATCACAATGGTGAAAACGGTTGACAAGAACATCGCCAGACTGAACCGCCACAAGAGAGTGCGCGGCAAGATCAGCGGTACGGCTGAACGTCCGCGTCTGAACGTTTATCGCTCCACCAACAACATTTACGCCCAGCTGATCGACGACGTTAAGGGAGTTACCCTTGGCGCGGCGTCCACGCTGGACAAGGATTTTGAAGGCAACGGCGGAAACAAGGACGCTGCCCGCAAGGTCGGCGCGGCGATCGCGAAGATTGCTGCCGAAAAAGGAATCACCGAGGTCGTTTTTGACCGCGGCGGCTATATCTATCACGGCCGCGTCAAAGAGCTGGCCGAAGGCGCCCGCGAGGGCGGCCTCAAGTTCTGATGAAGGAGGAGTAAACTTTGGCGACTCGTTATGACGCTTCCGCAACTGAAATGAAAGAGCGCGTTGTTGCCATTAACCGCGTTTCCAAAACGGTTAAGGGCGGCCGCATCTTCAAATTCGCCGCGCTGGTCGTTGTCGGCGACGGCAACGGCAATGTCGGCTTCGGCATCGGAAAATCCGGCGAAGTTCCGGATTCCATCCGCAAGGGAATCGAAGACGCGAAGAAGAACATGATCAAGGTTTCCCTGAACGGTTCCACGATCCCGCACGAGGTGCTCGGTGCTTACGGCGCCGGCCGCGTGCTGCTCAAGCCGGCTGCACCCGGTACCGGCGTTATCGCCGGCGGCCCGGTCCGTGCAGTGGTCGAAGCTGCCGGTATCAAGGATATCCGTACCAAGGCGCTGCGTTCCAATAATCCGTGCAACGTAGTCCGCGCAACGATGGAGGGCCTTGCCCGCCTGCGCACCGCAGAGGAAGTCGCGGCGATCCGCGGCAAGTCTGTTTCCGATATTCTGTAAGAGGGAGGATGCAATTGATGGCACAGCTCAATATTAAACTCACCAAAAGCCTTATTGGCCGCAAAGACGATCAGATTGCAACCGCCCATTCTCTTGGCCTGCGCAAGGTCGGCGACTGCACCACGCAGCCCGATAACGCTCAGACAAAAGGCAAGGTGGCCAAAATTGTCCACTTGGTCGAGGTAAGCGAAGCATAAGCAAGGAGGTGCAAACAACAATGAATCTGCACGATCTTACTGCAGTGCCCGGCTCCCGCAAGGAAGCCAAGCGCATTGGCAGAGGCTACGGCTCGGGCAACGGCAAAACTGCCGGTAAGGGCCACAAGGGCCAGAAGGCGCGTGCCGGCCACGGAATGCGTCCGGGCTTTGAAGGTGGCCAGATGCCCCTTCAGAGAAGAATCCCGAAGAGAGGCTTCAACAACATTTTTGCCAAGACGGTTGCTGCGGTCAATGTCAGCCTGCTCAATCGCTTTGAAGACGGCGCAACGGTCGACACGGCAGCTCTCGTGAAAGCGGGCCTGGTCAAGGGTGCGTTCGACAGCGTGAAGATCCTTGGCAACGGCGACCTTTCCAAAAAACTGACGGTTCAGGTTTCTGCATTCTCCGAGGGAGCGAAGCAGAAAATTGAAGCGGCTGGCGGAAAGGCCGAGGTGATCTGAATTGTTTCAAACCATTCGAAATGCATGGAAGATCCCGGAGCTTCGCAAAAAGCTTCTGTTCACCCTGATGATCATCGTCATTTTCCGTATTGGTGCAGCAATTCCGGTCCCGTTTCTGAACGTTGCGGCATTGAAGGAGCTTATGGAGCCGCTCAATGACCCGACGTCCACCGGAGCAGGCAATTCCCTGCTCGGTTTCCTGAACATTATGTCCGGCGGCGCATTCAGCAATGCGACGGTGTTCGCAATGTCGATCACGCCGTACATCAATGCTTCCATTATCATTCAGCTGCTGACGGTCGCGATCCCCGCCCTTGGCCGCATGGCTAAGGAAGGCGAAGAAGGCCGCAAAAAGCTGGGAACCATCACGCGCTACACCACGGTTGGCCTCGGTCTGCTGCAGGGCTTTGCCTATTATATGTACCTGCGCAACACCAACGCCAATGCAAGCGGCGAAGCGCTTTCCGCGGGTTATATTATCAGCGCCCCGTTCCGCGATGGCTTTGCCGGCGTATTCGTCGCCATCACCATTGTGCTGATCTTTACGGCGGGCACTGCGCTGATGATGTGGCTCGGCGAGCAGATCAACCAGTACGGCATCGGCAACGGTATCTCGATCCTGCTGTTCGCGGGTATCGTTTCTCGGCTGCCCACCACCCTGGCAGCGTTCTGGACTTACTTCTCCATGGCGTCTCAGGGCGGCAGCTATACAAAGTACTATTTCCTGGTTCCGCTGGTGATCGTTCTGTTCCTCGCGCTCATCTGGGTCATCGTTTTTATGAACGATGCGGAGCGCCGCGTGCCGATCCAGTACGCAAAGCGTGTGGTCGGCCGCAAAATGTATGGCGGCCAGAGCACCCACATGCCCATCAAGGTGAGCATGAGCGGTGTGATGCCGATCATCTTCGCAAGCTCGATCCTCTCGATCCCGAGCACGATCAAAATGTTCTGGACCCCGCAGGCTGATTCGTTCGGTGAGAAGTTCCTCAACGCACTCAGCCCGACCGGCTGGATCTATTCCGTGCTCTATTTTATCCTGATCATCGCGTTTGCATATTTTTACACGGCTATCCAGTATAACCCAGTGGAAATGGCCAATAATCTCAGAAAGAACAACGGCGCGATCCCCGGGATCCGTCCGGGCAAACCGACTTCCGATTATCTTGCCAAGATCCTCGGCAAGATCACGCTGATCGGCGCGCTGTTCCTTGCGGTCATCGCCATTCTGCCGATCGTTCTTGCTTCTGCAACGGGCATGAACGTTTCGCTGGGCGGTACCTCGGTCATCATTCTGGTCGGTGTTGCGCTCGAAACGATGCGCCAGATCGAATCCCAGATGCTGATGCGCCACTACAAGGGTTTTTTGGATAATTAAACAAAACGGGAAGAAGGAAAAACATCCTTCTTTTCTGACGGAAGAGCTGCCCGGGCAGCCGGGCAGACGATTCCGCGATCCTGAGAATGGGAGTGTGTATCATAATGAATCTGATTCTTCTCGGCGCTCCCGGCGCCGGAAAAGGAACGCAGGCAGAAGTGATCTGCAGCAAACTTTCCATTCCCGCAATTTCTACTGGCAATATGATCCGCGCAGCGCTCAAAAGCGGTTCTGAGCTGGGCAAAAAGGTGCAGTCCTATATGGACGCCGGCGAGCTTGTGCCGGACGATGTCGTGATCGCCATCATCCGCGAACGGCTGGCCGAGCCCGATTGTGCGGGCGGCTTTGTGCTCGATGGTTTTCCGAGGACCATTGCTCAGGCCGAGGCGCTGGACAGAATGGGTGTGAAGATCGACCGCGTAATCGATATCGAAGTGTCGGACGATCGGATCATTGCAAGGATGTCCGGACGCCGTGTCTGTGAAAAATGCGGCGCAAGCTACCACCTGCTTTATAAAAAACCAGAGCAGGAGGGCGTTTGTGACGCGTGCGCAGGCACCCTTGTGCAGCGCAAGGATGACCATCCCGACACCGTAGCGCAGCGTCTGCGCGTTTATCACGAGCAGACCGAGCCGCTGAAGGAGTACTACGCAAAGCAGAACAAGCTCAGAGTTGTGGAAGGCCAGGAAGAAGTGGCCGATACCACAAGGCTGACTCTTGCCGCTTTGGAGGCGTAATTTGTTATGATCGTTCTGAAAACAAGCCGCGAGATCGGACTCATGCGGCAAGCGGGCAGAGTTTCCGCCCGCGCACTCAAGCTGGCAGGCGAAGCGGTCGAGCCTGGCGTTTCTACCGCCGAAATCGACCGGATCGCCCGGAAGTATATCGAAAGCCAGGGCGCAAAGCCCTCGTTTCTCGGTTACGAAGGGTACCCTGCCACAGCATGTATCTCGGTCAACGATCAGGTCATCCACGGCATACCCGGGCACCGCATCCTGAAGCAGGGCGATATCGTCAGCATTGACGTCGGAGCCTTTCTCGAAGGCTTTCACGGCGACAACGCCTGGACGTTCGCCTGTGGGGATGTGAGCCGTGAGGCGCAGGACTTGATGGACGCAACCAGAGAAGCCCTGTTTGCCGGCATTGCTCAGGCGATTGCCGGTCACCGCATCGGTGACATCGGCAGCGCGGTGCAGAAGTATGTTGAGGCGCGCGGCTACTCGGTGGTACGGCAGTTTGTCGGTCACGGAGTAGGCGCGAGCATGCATGAGGCTCCCGAGGTTCCAAACTTCGGCACGCCCGGCCGGGGAGTGCGACTTCTGCCGGGAATGACGATCGCCATCGAGCCGATGGTCAACGCCGGAACAAAGGACGTTATCGTCCAGAAGGACGGCTGGACCACTGTAACTGCCGACGGAAAATATTCGGCGCACTTTGAACATTCCGTCGCGATCACATCCAACGGACCGGTGATCCTGACGCTTCCCGATTAAGCGGGAGCGCGGACGGCGGTTTTCCGGGCAGGGGATGCCCCGCCGGAGATCGATGGCAGCAAATTGTGAAATCCGCAGTGCCCTGCGGGGAGCTTTTTCCCGCCCGCTGCGACACATGAGGAGGAATCTTTTTGTCGAAACAAGACATGATCGAGCTGGAGGGCGTTGTGGTGGAAGCGCTGCCCAACGCAACCTTTCAGGTAGAGCTTCAAAACGGACACAAAATTTTAGCGCATATTTCCGGCAAGCTGCGCATGAATTTCATCCGCATCCTTCCCGGAGATAAGGTCACCGTGGAAATGTCGCCGTACGACCTGAACAAAGGCCGTATTACATGGCGCTCCAAGTGATTGAACCGAAAAAGGAGGTAATCACAAATGAAAGTCAGACCTTCTGTCAAGAAAATTTGCGAAAAGTGCAAGATCATCAAACGCAAGGGCAAAGTGATGGTCATCTGTGAAAATCCGAAGCACAAACAGCGCCAGGGGTAATACCCGCGCAAACCGATAACATGGAGGTGCAAGCAAAATGGCTCGTATAGCCGGAGTTGACCTGCCGAGAGATAAAAGAGTCGAAATCGGACTCACCTATATCTATGGCATCGGCCGCAAAACCGCCAGCGACATTCTTGCCGCGACGGGTGTGAATCCTGACACCAGAGTCAGAGACCTGAACGAAGACGATGTTTCCAAGCTTCGTGAATATATCGACAAGCACTGCCACGTGGAAGGCGATCTTCGCCGTGACACTGCGTTCGATATCAAGAGACTGATCGAGATCGGATGCTATCGCGGTGTCCGTCACCGCAAGGGTCTGCCGGTTCGCGGTCAGCGTTCCAAAACGAACGCGCGTACCCGCAAGGGACCGAAGAAGACGATTGCGAACAAGAAGAAATAAGCGAGGAGGGAAACGTTAAATGGCACAAGCTACAAAGGGCAAGAAGGCTGTTGTCCGCCGCCGCGAACGCAAAAACATTGAGCGCGGCGCCGCTCACATTCAGTCTACCTTCAACAATACGATCGTCACTATCACCGATGTACAGGGCAATGCCGTTTCTTGGGCAAGCTCCGGTGAGCTGGGCTTCCGCGGATCGAGAAAATCCACTCCGTTTGCCGCTCAGACCGCTGCCGAAACCGCTGCCAAGGCTGCGATGGAGCACGGTATGAAATCGGTCGAAGTTTACGTCAAGGGCCCGGGCGCCGGCCGTGAAGCCGCCATCCGTGCTCTGCAGTCTGCCGGCCTTGAGGTCAGCATGATCAAGGACGTTACCCCGATCCCCCACAACGGATGCCGTCCTCCGAAGAGAAGACGCGTCTGATACTTTGAAAATTCAGGAGGTGTAACCCAAAATGGCAAGATATACTGGTGCTGTCTGCAGACTTTGCCGCCGCGAAGGCCAGAAGCTTTTCCTCAAAGGCGACAGATGCTATACTGATAAATGCGCAATTGCACGCAGAGCCTACGCTCCCGGCCAGCATGGCCAGGGCCGCAAAAAGAACTCCGAATACGGTGTTCAGCTGCGCGCCAAGCAGATGACCCGCCGCTATTACGGCGTGCTCGAAAGCCAGTTCAGACATTATTACGACCTTGCGACCCGCAAGGAAGGCAAAGCGGGCGAAAACCTGCTCTTCCTGCTGGAGAGCCGTCTGGACAATGTTGTTTACCGCCTGGGCTGGGCCAGCTCCCGTGCGGAAGCGCGCCAGCTCGTTACCCACGGCCATTTCTGCATCAACGGCAAGCGCGTCGATATTCCGTCTTACCTGACGAAGGTCGGCGAGGTGCTGACGATCAAGGAAAAGACCGCCGGCAGCGACAAGATGAAGGCTGTTCTGGAAGCCAACGGCTCCCGCCCGGTGCCGAAGTGGCTCGACCTGAACCGCCAGACCAACGAAGCAAAGATCATTGCCGTTCCCGAACGTTCGGATATCGATCTTGCGGTTGAAGAAACTCTCATCGTTGAGCTTTACTCCAAATAATGCCGGACAAAACGCCGCAGACCGGCACGCTTTGGCAGCTCTTCTGCGGTGCGGCATCATAAGTACGGGCTTCCGGGGGCGGCTGTCTGAGGCAGATCCCCGGAGAAAGCCTCGTATCAGACAAATTTTCTTGTCAAGGAGGTTCGCAAATGATTGAGATAGAGAAACCCAGAATCGAAACGCAAGACCTCTCCCCTGACGGAACCTACGGCAGATTCGTTGTTGAGCCGCTGGAACGCGGCTTCGGCATTACGCTGGGCAACAGCCTGAGAAGAGTTCTGCTTTCCTCCCTGCCGGGCCATGCGGTCACGTCCATCAAGATTGACGGCGTTCTGCATGAGTTTTCCACGATCCCCGGTGTGAAGGAAGATGTGACCGAGATCGTTCTGAACATCAAAGGTCTCACCGCCAAGCTGCACTGCGATGGCCCAAAAACCGTTATCATCGATGCGGAAGGCCCGTGCGAGGTAACGGCTGCCAACATCAAGTGCGACAGCGAAGTGGAGATCCTCAACCCCGAAATGCATATTGCCACCCTTGGCGAGGGCGCAAAGCTCTATATGGAGATCTCGCTGGACAAAGGCCGCGGCTATGTTTCGGGTGAACGCAACAAGCAGAATATGCCCAACAGCGTGATCGGCGTTCTGCCGGTGGATTCTATCTACACGCCTGTTTCCAAGGTCAATTATACCGTGGAAAATACCCGTGTCGGCCAGATTACCGATTATGACAAGCTCACGATCGAGGTCTGGACCAATGGTACGATCACCCCTCAAGAGGCTGTTTCTCTTGCCGCAAAAATTCTCACCGAGCATCTGAATCTGTTTGTCGATCTTTCAGACAAGGGCAGCAATGCCGAAATCATGGTCGAAAAAGACAACAAAGATAAGGAAAAGGTGCTGGAGATGACAATTGAAGAGCTGGATCTTTCCGTCCGCTCCTTCAACTGCCTGAAGCGCGCAGGGATCAACACCGTAGAGGATTTGATAAACAAGTCCGAGGACGATATGATGAAGGTGCGCAACCTTGGCCGCAAGTCCTTGGAAGAGGTTATTCAGAAGCTGAACAACCTTGGGTTTGATCTGCGCAAGGAAGAGGAATAAGCCTGCGTATAAATTGGTAAAGGAGTGAAATTCGATGCCAGGAACCAGAAAACTCGGAAGACCCACCGCCCACAGACTGGCGATGCTCAGAGGCCTGGTCACTTACCTGCTCGAGAACGGCAAAATTGAAACGACCGTCACCCGTGCAAAAGAAGTGAGCGCCCTCACCGAAAAACTGATCACGATTGCGAAAGAAAACAATCTGCACAATAAGCGTCTGGCCCATTCCGTCATCACGAAGGAAGCTGTGGTCAAGAAGCTGTTTGATGAAATCGCCCCCAAATATGCCGAAAAGAACGGCGGCTATACCCGCGTTCTGAAAACCGGTACCCGCCGCGGAGACGCTGCGGAAATGGCGATCATTGAGCTTGTCTGAGTGTTCGCAGACGCAGAATGAACAGATGAAAAACGCCCGTATCCCCCAAAAAGGATACAGGCGTTTTTTTTATGCGGAAAATCAGTCGGAAGGGGGCGCGGAGGACATCGCGGAGGACGCATCGTTTTGGGAATAGGAGCCGCCGGATTCTTCGATCAGACGGGGCAGCGCAGCGGCAAGTTCATCGACGGTTCCGTATTGCGAAAGAGGAATATTGCTTTCTGCATAGCCGTGCGCAGAAAGATCGTAATAATAGTGCAGGGTACCATCGTGATCGGCATACTGCATCAGACAATTCGTAAGATTGCACGGGAGATGCAGCGGATAGGGATCGTTCTGCAGAATATAATTGGACCTGACCCAGATATGTTCAGCAAAAGCGGAGCCTTCGTGCTTCTGAAAATCATCCCGGAAATCGCGGGTGGTCAGCAGGACACGGTCGCCCCTTTTAGCCGGATAAAGAAACGAGGATATATGATCAGAAAAGGCGGCATACGGATCGGACGGATCTCCGCCATAGAGATACAAATGAACGATCTGACCGGGTTTCAGGCTTCCATACAGAGAACGCTCGACCAGAACGGGAATAACGGTACACCAGGAATCATCTCCGTTCTGAGAACGACAGTATAAATGATATGACGGCTCGCCGACAACGCCGAGAAAAGCATTTTCTATTTTTTGCAGATATGCTTTTTCATTCACCGACCCGACCTGATACTCCTGTATGATGCGATCGATCGCTTCCGGGTCGGCTTCGTAAGGTTCAGGCAGAGGATATGCGGCGGCATACGCTTCGGCGCTTTTGCGCAAGTCCGGCATAGCAGCGCGCAGATCGTCAACGGTTTTGTATTCGAAGAGCGGAAGAGCGCTCAGCGGAGTGGAATCGTCCGGCATTACGCGAAGACCGAGAGTTCCGTCTGCAGCAACGGTTCGGACGCCGACCGAAACATCCGCCGGTTCATAAACAGGCAGTTTGCGGGAGACGGCAGCGGTCACTTCGATCGCATTTGCGGCTGTCCCGTAATGGGAATAAAGAGACATATCCTTGAGTACAAACAGCAGGCGTTCTCCTTCCCCGGGATAAAATGCGGCGTCGTTTTTGATATTTGCGGCCGGGTTAGGATCTTCCCCTGCCGTACCGCGATAAAGAATTTCGATTTGGCTGCCGGGCTGCAGTTCTCCGCAGAGAGATTCTTCAATGCGGAAACGGACAAACGTGAAGCGCCAACCAATCTCTGCGATATTATAAACCACAGCAGATTCGACAGACTCAACGACGCCGGTTACAACTGCCGCAGACCGATAAAGAAGCTCGTCATCAGAAATGGATGGAAAGCGGCCGAAAGCGGTGCATCCGTACTGCCAATTGATAACCGTTTGCGGCCTGTTTTTTGAAACGGGGTATGACTGCGGCGGAACAATTCTGCCGAACAGCTTTGGCGGAGTTCCCATCAGACAGACAAGAACGGTTCCAAACAGCAGAAAGGCAGCGGCAGCAGAGAGAAAAATATTCCTCTGTTTTCTCAGTTTGACTTCCGTCATAAATGGATCCCCTCTTTTCCAACGTTTTTGGATCCCGGCGAACCGCATCAAATAACCGGAGAAGATGCTTCAGCGCAGAAAGATCGGATTTGTCCAGGCGCGGCGGCCGTCGGCACCAATCACAGAGCAGCGGACATAAGGATAGTCGCCGTTCAGGTCAAGCTCTGCGCATGTCAGTCCATTTCCGCGGATCACGACCGTGGGGTGGGCATCCGAAAGGAACTGGATCTGTTCACACGGTTCGCAGAGAAGGTGCGCGACCCCGTCCTCCACATAAAAATCACGGATCACCGGCCCGCAGGAGGAATAGAAGGCGCCCTGCTGCAGCGCCTGCAGAATATCCGGCACACGGTTTGCCGAACGTACCATAACCCAGCCGTGTCCGTGATGATCCATGGAATGGCCGTCGTCCGTAGCAACGCCGAAAATACGCATTCCCTGCCCCAACAGCTCATCCCAACAGGCAGCGTTTGCGTCCATGTCGTTTTCGATCACGCTGCCGCTGTTCCAGATCTCCATGGCGAAATTGCCCTGAAGCCGGTCAAACCAGCGCGCAGGCGTACCGCTCCACTCCGGATGGCAGTAAAATGTCAGATTGTTGTTCTGATGGATCCGATCCAGATACGGCTGATATTCCTGCTGGCAGGAAACGTTGCAGACTTCGACGGTATCATCCTGCGCAAAGCCGTTTGTTGCGTCGTCCGGCCCGATGCAGACGGTGTGAAAACAGCGGAACCCGTGGGCGATGCCGGTCAGGTCGGCGTCGACCTCCATTCCCGGCAGGATCGTCAGACCCGTTTCCGGCGCAAAGCTGCGGCGGTTATAGATCCGATGATCGGTGAGCGCCAGAAAATCGTATCCTTTTGCCGCGTGAAGCCGGATCACCTCTTCCGGTGTTCCGCTTCCGTCCGAGCGCGTGGTGTGGCAGTGCAGCCCGCCCTTCAGCATTTTTTCCGTTCCTGCAAATGCATTTTGACGAATGATCATGAGCGATCCTTCCTTTTCCGATCAATTTGGCTCTGTGCGCAGCCGGATCTTCTGCCGCTGCGAAAAACGGGGCAGCAGGAGCTTTGCCGGTTTTCCCGCAGAGGAACGGAGAAGACCGCAGGCACAAAAACCGGGGATGACTTTATTATAGCAGGCGGAAGACCGCAAGACAACGGAAATTTGGACGGAAAAGGGCAAAACCGCGCCCCGCTTTCCGTCCGGAAGGATGCCCTTGCGCAGAGCGCGGTCTTGTGCTAAAATGAGCAGAGAAAATTTTAACGGATCGTTTTGAATAAAGGAGTTTTTACAATGAAGCTTGGTATCGTCGGGCTGCCGAACGTCGGCAAAAGCACACTGTTCAATGCCATTACCAACGCGGGCGCGCAGTCCGCAAATTATCCGTTCTGCACCATCGAGCCGAACGTCGGCGTCGTTGCGGTGCCGGACGAGCGGCTGGATCGCCTTGCGGAGCTGTACCATCCGGAAAAATATACGCCGGCCACCATCGAGTTTGTCGATATTGCGGGGCTGGTGCGCGGGGCGAGCAAAGGCGAAGGCCTCGGCAATAAATTTCTGGCCAATATCCGTGAGGTGGACGCGATCGTCCATGTGGTGCGCTGCTTTGTGAACGATGATATCGTCCATGTGGACGGCAGCATCGACCCCGCGCGGGATATTGAGACCATCAACCTGGAGCTTGCTCTTTCGGATCTGGAAATGATCGAACGCCGCATCGATAAAACGCAGAAGCTGCTCAAGGGAGATAAGGGATATCAGGCCGAGCTGGAGCTGCTGAAGCGCGTGCGCGATGCCCTGAACGAAGGCAAACCGGCGCGTTCGGTTTCCTGCAGCGAAGAGGAAGCAGCCATTCTTTCGTCTATTGCGCTGCTGACCAATAAGCCGGTCATCTATGCCGCAAACCTCAGCGAAGCGGATTTTTCCGCGGGGATCGCGGAAAACCCCTGCCTTGCCGTTGTGGAAAAGATCGCAGCGGAAGAGCACGCGGCCGTGCTGCCGATCTGCGCCGAGATCGAAGCGGAGATCTCGGGGATGGAACCGGAGGAAAAGGAAGTTTTTCTCAGCGATATGGGGCTGAAGGAATCCGGCCTTGACCGTTTGATTAAAGAATGCTACAGCCTGCTTGGGTTGATCTCGTACCTGACGGCAGGCCCGCAGGAGGTGCGCGCGTGGACGATCACCCGCGGCACCAAAGCGCCGCAGGCAGCAGGCAAGATCCATACGGATTTTGAACGCGGCTTTATCCGCGCAGAGGTTGTTGCTTATAACGATCTGATGGCCTGCGGAACGATGGCGGCAGCCAAAGAAAAAGGGCTGGTTCGCTCTGAGGGTAAGGAATATGTGATGCAGGACGGCGATATCGTTCTGTTCCGCTTCAATGTGTGAAATGCGCGGCCGCCTGAAAACGGTGCTGTGGTCTCCGGCGGCCTTTGAAAGGAATTCTTATGAAACGGGTGCTTCGAATCTCTGTTCTCGGCGTTCTGTTCTGTGTGCTGCTGTGTGCCTGTCGGACGAATATGTCTGTGACCTATTCGGTGGCGACCGGAGACAGCATCCGGATCACGCTGGATACTACTGATGGCTGCCAGATGAGCGGGCAGTCGCCGTTTCTCATTTCAAAAAACGGCGTCGTGCTCGGTACAGGCATCTTTCTGACGATGGAGGATTACAGCGCGTATCTTTCCGCAGTCCAGGAGGGCGGCGAAAATATCCGGGTGATCGAAGAAGGAAACCGGGACGGCAGCGATTATATTTTTTACCGCTGCGAAGGTGAAAACAGCACGGAATACGATTTTCTGCTCAAGGTAAAGGATTCGCATACCGGCATCCTGCTGGGCTGCGAGACTTCACAGGAACTGGCGGAAGCCTGTTTTGAGGCGCTGACCTTTGAAAAGGCGCCGTAATCAGAGCGTAATACGGAAAAATCCTGCGGATGATGCCCCGAAACAGGGCAGGATCCGCGGGATCTTTTTATTCCGGTATGCTTCCGATCACAGATAAGGATTATCTTCCGGCTCGGCAGCGGCCGGGGCGTTCTGCAGTGCGGCGACTTCGTCGGCGCTGATCGGATACAGGCGGTTGAACACCAGATCAAACTGCTCCAGCGCATAATCCAGCTGTTCTTTGGTGTGGGTGGCGGTATAGC
The DNA here is from genome assembly GCA_029008595.1 of Bacillota bacterium. GTDB lineage: Bacteria > Bacillota > Clostridia > Oscillospirales > Acutalibacteraceae > CAKXIK01. The sequence continues at coordinate 21,587 of JAQXJH010000085.1, read as the reverse complement.
TGGTGCGCAGGATGCTCTGACCTCTGGCGACGGCCGGCGAGACCACGGGATTGACAAATACGCCGTGATCCAGCAGCGCGCGGGTGATCAGGAAGGTGCGGTCATCGTCATAGGTATTGACGGGAATGATCGGCGCGGTGCTGTCGCCGTGCGGGATCCCGAGCCGGCGGAAGCCCTGCCGCATGTATTCGGCGTTTTCCTGTACGCGTGCAACGCGTTCCGGTTCCTGCTGCAGAATATGCAGCGCCTCAATGGCGGAGGCAACGTTTGCGGCGGGCATCGAAGCGGCAAAGATGAACGGACGCGAGGTGTGGCGCGCAAAATCGATCACCTTTTCCCGGCTGGCAAAAAATCCGCCGAGGCTTGCAAAGGATTTGCTGAAGGTACCCATCAGGATATCGATCTTGTCTTCCAGACCGAAATATTCGCCGACGCCGCGGCCGTGTTTGCCCAACGTGCCGATGCCGTGTGAATCGTCCACCATAACGCGCGCGTGATATTTTTCCGCCAGCCTTGTAATATTCGGCAGATCGGCCAGATCGCCCTCCATGGAAAACACGCCGTCCACAACGATCAGCTTGCCGCGGTTTTCGGGGCATTTGGCCAGCAGCTCCTCCAACTGATCCATGTTGTTGTGATCGTATTTTACCAGCTTGCCGAAGCTCAGGCGGGCGCCGTCGATCAGCGAGGCGTGATTCGTCCGGTCAAAGAACATCACATCGTGCCGGCCGACCACGGACGAAAGAATCCCCAGATTCGTCTGAAAGCCGGAGGGGAACGTCATGACCGCTTCTTTGCCGAAAAACTGCGCCAGCTCCTGCTCAAGCTGTGTATGCAGTGAAAGTGTGCCGTTCAGGAAACGGGAACCGGAGCATCCGCTGCCGAATTGGCCGGCTGCCTGCTGCGCGGCGGCGATCACGCGGTCGTCGCTCGTCAGCCCCAGATAGTTGTTGGAGCCGAGCATGATGGTGCGGTGGCCGTCCATCTGTACCTCGGAGTGCTGACGGGATGTGATCTCGTGAAAATAGGGATACAGCCCCTTGGCTTTGCAGTCGTCGACCAGGGTAAAGTCGTAGCATTTATCAAACAGATCCAAAACAATTCCTCCTTTTTTTGCGCTGCGCAGCAGGGATCCGGCTGCACGGCAGCCCTGCCCGCAAACAGGGAAAGCAGATACGTCATGCTTTTCTTAAACAATAAACGCTTTCCGGGCAAAAGTCAATATTATTTCAAGATTTTTAACTATTATATTTCAAAATATTGAAATAATCCGAAACACTCCCGCCGGCAGGGAAAAACAGAACGGAAACCCGGACGGAAAACGGAAGCGGAAGCCGGCCCGGAAAGCGGGCAGCGCCGGCGCGGAAAGCATTGTCTTTCTGCCTGAAAAGAAACGCCAATTTCAGGCGGGAACAGGCAAAAAAACGAAGCATTTCTGCAACGGATAAATGATTTGAAAACAGGAAAAAAACTTGCGGAAAAACCATTGAAAACGGGAGAAGAGTGTGGTATCCTCTGTGTATTTCGATTGGGAAAGGAGGCGCGTCCGGTGTAGCAGCCTGCGGCGTTTTGCTGCAATCATGAATACACAGAAAGAAAAAACGAGAGGATGCTGCCGCAGCGGCGGCAGTATTGACGGAAGAGGTGGTTTTCTCTCATGCAGAGAATGAAATGGGTCTGGGCAAACATAACCGGGCATAAGTGGCAGCTGTATATCGGCTACTTCTGTGCGATCCTGTTCCCGGCATCACAGCTGATCAATCCGCAGATTTCGGCGGTGCTGATCGACCGTGGACTCGAAGGCGGCGAAACGGAGCTGATCGTTCCGCTGGTGCTGCTGATGTGCGTCGTTACGTTTCTGCGGTGTGCCGTCGGCTACCTGATGGTCGTCATGTGCGACTATGCCAGCCAAGGCGTGGTGTTCAACCTGCGCACCGGGTTTTACCGCAACCTGCAGCAGAAGGATATGAAATTTTATGACACGTTCCGCACCGGAGACCTGATGACGGCGCTGACGAGCGATATCGATATGGTGCGGCACAATGTGGCCTATGTCTGGCGGCAGCTGATCCGCGGGCCGGTTCTGTTTTTATGTACGATCATTTACTTTTTCACGATCAGCTGGAAGTATACCCTTGCGCTGCTGGCGGTGGCGCCGTTTATCGTGCTGATCCTGCGGCGGTACAGCAAAAAGGTCCGCCCGATCTATATCGAGCTGCGCGAAAAGCTTTCCCGGCTGAGCACCAATGCGCAGGAAAATATCGACGGCAACAAGGTCGTCAAGGCGTTTGCCAACGAAGAATTTGAAATCAGCCAGTTCCGCAGCAAAAACAGCGATTATGTCCGGCAGAATCTGACGGCGGTCAATGCGTGGCTCAAGGTCTATCCGTATGTGGAAAGTCTTTCGCAGTCGATGACGGTCACCAGCCTGCTGGTGGGCGGCCTGCTGATGATCAGCGGCGAAATGAGCGCCGGCCAGTTCTGGGCGTGCAATTCCATGATCTGGGCGATTTCCGATCCGCTGCGCGAGCTGGGCAACCTGCTCAACGATTTTCAGCGGTTCGTGGCGTCTTCCGACCGGCTGATCTCGATCGAGACCTATCGGCCGTCGATCCGCAACCCCGAAAGACCCGAAACGGTGCCCGAGGGCAGCCGGATGCAGGGCAAGGTGGAATTCCGGGACGTCACCTTCCGGTTCGGCAAGGTCAGCGTGCTGGAAAACGTCAGCTTTACGGCGGAGCCCGGCCAGACCATTGCGATCATGGGCGAAACAGGAACCGGAAAGACGACGATCACCAATCTGATCTCCCGCTTTTATGATGTCGAGAGCGGCGCGGTGCTGGTGGACGGCGTGGACGTGCGCAAATGGGATCTGCGCACGCTGCGCGGCAATATCGGCATGGCGACGCAGGACGTCTTCCTGTTTTCCGATACGATCGACGGCAATATTGCCTACGGAGACCCCGATCTGCCGGAGGAGGATGTGCGCGATTTCGCGCGGCGCGCGGCTGCTTCGGAATTCATTGAAAAAATGCCGGACAGCTACGAAACGATCATCGGCGAGCGCGGCATGGGGCTTTCCGGCGGGCAGAAGCAGCGTATTGCGCTGGCGCGTGCGCTGGCGCTGCGGCCTTCGATCCTGATTCTGGACGACACGACCTCCGCCGTGGATATGGAAACGGAAAAATACATCCAGCAGCAGCTTGCCGGGCTGCCGTTCACCTGCACCAAATTCATCATTGCGCAGCGTATTTCTTCGGTGCGCCACGCCGACCAGATCCTGATCCTGCATGACGGAAAGATCGCGGAACGCGGAACGCACGAAGAGTTGCTTGCAAAGCGCGGTTATTATTACGAGATCTACCGCATTCAGCAGGGTATGCAGAAAGGGGTGGATGCCTGATGGCCCGCAATAAGTACGATATTGACGAAACACTGGAAACCCCGTTTAATTTCGGGCATTTCCGCCGCAGTCTGAAATACGTCAAAAAACACGCGCGGACAATGATCACCGCATTGATCCTTAGCGCGACCGGCGTTCTGTTTTCGCTGCTGACGCCGATCATTGTGCAGTATGCGCTGGACGTTTCCATCCCCGCAAAAAATATCGGCCAGCTGCTGCTGCTCTGTCTTGCGCTGGCAGCGTGCATCGTGGCAAATATTCTTCTGGTGAAAAAGCGTTCCGAAATGATGGCGCGCGTCGGGCAGGAGATCATTTACGATATCCGCATGGATCTGTTTGAGCACCTGCAGAAGCTGCCCTTTACCTATTACGACGACCGCCCGCACGGCAAGATCCTGGTGCGCGTGGTGCAGTATGTCAACAACGTTTCGGATATGCTTTCCAACGGGATCATCAACTTCATCCTCGAAATTTTCAATATTCTGTTCATCACCGTGTTCATGCTGGCGACGCACCTGACGCTCGGCCTTGTGATCCTGGCCGGTCTGCCGGTTCTGGCGGCGGTGTTCTTTTCCATCAAGCCGGCGCAGCGCCGCGCCTGGCAGCAGGTTTCCAACAAAAATTCCAATCTGAACGCCTACCTGCAGGAAAGCATCAACGGGATGCGCGTCACGCAGATCTTTACGCGTGAGGATGTGAATTACACCATCTTCGAGCGGCTGGCGCAGAATGCGCGCAAGGCGTGGATGCGGGCGGTCTACATTTCCAACCTGATGTGGGTCAGCGTGGACAATATTTCGCAGATCGTTACCAGCCTGCTGTATGTGGTGGGCGTGCTGATTTGCCGGCCGGCCATTTCGTTCGGTACGCTGTACGCAATGAGCAACTATTCCAGCCGGTTCTGGCAGCCGATCGCAAGCCTTGCAAACATCTACAACAACTTTATGAATACCATCGCGTATCTGGAGCGGATCTTTGAAGCGATGGATGAGCCGGTCGTCATCGACGATGCGCCGGACGCGCAGGAGCTGCCGGAAATTCAGGGAAGAGTGGAGTTCCGAAACGTCACCTTCGGTTATGAGCCGGGCAAGGAGATCCTGAAGAATCTCAGCTTTACCGTGGAGCCGGGGCAGAGCGTTGCGCTGGTCGGTCCGACAGGAGCGGGAAAAAGCACGGTCGTCAACCTGATCTCCCGTTTTTATGACGTTCAGGGCGGCGCGGTGCTGGTGGACGGCTATGATGTTTCCAAGGTAACGCTCCATTCCCTGCGCAGCCAGATGGGCATCATGCTGCAGGACAGCTTTATCTTTTCGGGAACGATTGCCGACAACGTGCGCTACGGACGGCTGAACGCCACGCTGCCGGAGATCGAGGCGGCCTGCCGTGTGGTTCATGCCGATGAATTTATCGGCGAGATGAAGGAAGGCTACGATACCGAGGTCAAGGAGCGCGGCGGACGGCTCTCGCAGGGGCAGAAGCAGCTGCTTGCCTTTGCCCGCACCATTATTTCTGCGCCGAAGATCCTGATTCTCGACGAGGCGACCTCCGCCATCGATACCAAAACCGAGCAGTATGTGCAGGAAGGCATTGCGCATCTGCTCAAGGGGCGCACCAGCTTTATCATTGCACACCGGCTTTCCACCATCCGCGACTGCGATAAGATCATGTACGTTTCCAATCAGACGATCACGGAATACGGTACGCACGACGAGCTAATGGCTAAAAAAGGAGATTACTACAAGCTCTATACCGCTCAGCTGGCCGAAAGCGACTGATGGACGACGGCTCGCAGCAGCAAACAGAAGCGCCCGGCAAGGCCTGCAAAAGCCTTGCCGGGCGCTTTTACTGTTGGGGTCGTAAAGTCCCTTGGGCAGCCGGGTTACTTTTTGAGCGACGAAATAAACGCTTCGATGCGGTCAAACGCTTTTTCAATATGGTCAAGCGAATAGGAATACGAAACGCGGGCAAAGCCCTCGCCGCCGGCGCCAAAGGCCGAGCCGGGAATAATGGCAACGTGAAATTCGTGCAGCAGGCGCGCGCAGAACTCCTCGGAGGAAAGGCCGAAGGAGCGAAGGTCCGGAAAAACATAAAACGCGCCCTCCGGTGCAAAGCAGGGCATTCCGATCTCCGCGCAGCGGGAGACGATATAGCTGCGGCGCTTGTCATATTCCGCGCGCATGGCTTCAATGTCGGTATCTCCGTTGCGCAGCGCTTCAATGGCGGCGTTTTGCGTGATAGAGGAGGCGCACATAATACCGAACTGATGGATCTTTGTCATTGCGCCGATCACGTCTGCCGGGCCGAGCGCATAGCCGAGCCGCCAGCCGGTCATGGAATACGCCTTGGAAAAGCCGCTGACAATGACCGAGTGCTCGCGCATGCCGTCGATGGCGGCAAAGGAAACGTGGCGCTCCGTGCCGTAGGTCAGCTCGGCGTAAATTTCGTCGGAAAGAACCATGATGTCGGTTCCGCGGATCACGTCCGCAACGGCTTCCAGATCCTTGCGGCGCATTACGGCGCCGGTCGGATTATTCGGGTAAGAAAGGATCAGCAGTTTGGTTTTTGGCGTGATCGCCTTGCGAAGGGCTTCGGCGGTCAGACGAAAGCCGTCCTCGGCTTTGGTTTCCACCGTGACCGGAACGCCGCCGGCAAGCTGAGTCAACGGTTCGTAACAAACAAAGCAGGGCTGCGGAATAATGACCTCGTCGCCCGGAGCGACCATGGAGCGGATGCAGGCGTCGATGGCTTCAGAGCCGCCCGCCGTCATCAGAATCTCGCTTGCGGCGTCGTATGTAACGCCAAAGCGGCGGCTGAAATATTTTGAAACCTCTTCGCGAAGCTCCAAAAAGCCGCGGTTTGGCGAATAGAAGGTTTTGCCCTGTTCAATGGAAGCGATGCCTGCGTGGCCGATATGCTCCGGCGTGTGAAAATCCGGCTCGCCAATGCCCAGGGAGATCACGTCGTCCATCTGGTTTGCAAGATCGAAGAAACGGCGGATCCCGGACGGCTTTACCTCTTGTACAGTTTTGGTTAAAATTTTGCTGTAATCCATCATGGAGCATCTCCTTGTACGGTCAATTTAAAGAACGCCCGGAAAAGCGGACGTGCATTTTTGGTGTAACCGAATCGTTACTTTTTTGTTCTGCTGCTATTATAGCGCATTGAGAGAGAATTGGAAGAGAACGCAGAAAAAACGTTTTTAAAAAAGTATTTTGCAGACAGAGTATTTTCAAAAAAGCTTCTTTCCCCGTTTTTTGCAATTAAATTCTGTAAAAACATCCGCCATTTTCAAACGTGCAGAAAAGGAACGTAAATGGTTACAATTCTGTTATTTTTATTGACGAATCCTTTAAGGGGAAGTAAAATGAAAACAGATGTTCCCCAAAGATTTGCTGCGACAGGAGGTCTTTCCATGCGGCGGTTTCTTTGCGTATTTGCGCTGGTTCTTGCCGCAGTGATGCTGATGGCAGGCTGCGAGGCGGCGGGAACGTTTTCTCAGGCAGAAAGCGTCCCGGTGCAGACATCCATACCGGAAAGCGAACCGGAATCCCGGGCGGAAAGCGCGCCGGAGCCGAAATATCCGCGGCCTTACACGACCCTGACCGGAAAGCTGGCGCAGGAGCTGCCCATTGACCGGTTCTGGTATTTTGAAGCCCTGCTTGGAGACAATCTGGGGTATCTGGATCTGGACGGGAAAATCGTCTGGAACACGACCACAGCGGCCTCGCGCGAGGCGGTGCAGAAGTTCCGTCAGGAGCATCCGTGGGTCGATACCGGCCGGAAGATCAGCACGTTTTTCGGCGACGGCAGCGGTGCGATCGCCGAAGGGAAGGTTCTGGGCCACGGAGAATCGTGGTGGCAATCGGAAAACGACCCCATCGGAAAGCTGATCGCGAACTGGGAGAAGGTCTGGTTCCTGCAGCTGGATGAATCGCTGGTCAACAGCGGTGTTCCGGTTGCATACGGCCCGGGCGGCGTGCTGCGCGGGATCGAGCTGGAGGAACAGACCGGGCAGAAAACGGTTTTTCAGGAATTTGTTCTGCAGCAAAATGATTTTGTGATGGGTGTGATGGAAGCGCACCGCTATCAGGAATCGGGCTGCGATTACGGGATCCTGACCGGGCTGACCGCAAAAGGAACGCTGAAGGCAGTCCGGATTCCGCTTGCGCTCGGGCTGAACACGGAGTCCATCGAAAAGGTCATGCAGGGCGGCGACGGAGAAACGGCGCTGCCGCTGCCGGATTATGCGATTTATGACGGTGTGGTCTCCGTTCAGGACGCCGGGTTCACGCTTTCCGACAGTCTGATGAGCGCCAAGCTGATCCTGCGGAAGAACGGGACGCTGCTGTGCGACGACGGAGCGGGAAATCTGTCCGTTGTGGCACGCCGGATCGTGAAAATGGCGCGCGGCGGCCTCCGGAACGCGGAAGACGGCCGGGAAACGGCAAAGCTGCTGATCGACGAGGAAAACTGCGTGATCCGGCTCAGCTTTTCCGAGCAGGGCGAAACGTACGTCCCGTCGCTGGAGTCGGTCGGTTTCTGCAGCGACTGGACGAAGATCGTATCCGTCCAGCGGGGCTATGCCGTAAAAAATGACGGAACGGTCGAGCGGATCGACCGGACGGGAAGCAGCGAAAAAACCTTTTTTGAAGATATTACGGACATCAAGGCCCTGCCGAAGCCGAACGGCTGAGCCGCCCGTTTCCGCAATGACAATGATCAAACAGGGAGTGCCGCAGAAGCAGATCTTCTGCAGCGCTCCCTGTTCGCAATTTCAGGCGAATTTACCGGCATACCGGCGCAGGGGGAAACGACCGGATCATTCCTGCGGTTTTTCTCCGCAGAAGCGTTCGGCATATTCCTTCAGGTCGGCCAGAGAATTGAGTTTTGCACTGCTTTGCAGAACAGCCCGGCGCGTTTCGGGCGTCAGAGTCTGAAAATAGAGCTGCATTTCGGGGCTGAAATGAAAAAGATCGGGCATGATCGGCTTGTATCCTTTCCTGAAAAATCAGTTGTCGCCGCGCGTCAGATTTTCGGCGTAATCGCGGAGGCTGAGCATGGAGTTGATGCGGGAAGAGCGCTCGCGCATGGTTTCCTGAACGTAATCCGGCAGAGAAGCGAAATATTCTGCCGCCTGTTCGTCGCCGCGCAGCAGCGCATCAAGATCGGAATATTTCTGTGTCATCATCGGTCGTCCTTTCGATCGTGAAAATTTTTCGATTCTGCGGCCGGGCTGATTTCCGGCCGTCATTCCGGGGCGGGATGATTCCGGGGCGGGATGATGCGTCCGGTGGGGCGGCTGCCGCAAATCGCGGTTAGTATACCCGTTTGGCGGCGTTTTTTTCACTTCACAGAATTTTCTTTTGACTTTTTCAGCCTTTTCCATCATAATGAAGAGGAACATACCGGTGCCGCAGACAGCGGCGGAGACCCGACCGGAAAACTGGCGCTCCGCCTGCGGCCGTATCCCTTCCTGCCGGAAAGATTCCGGCGGGAGATATTTTCTGCAAATTCAATGCAAAAGGAAGGATCGTATTCATGAAAAAATTTCGCCCGATTGCGCTGCTGCTGGCAGCGGTTCTGTTCTGCACGGCGTTCGGCGGGTGCAGCGCAAAAAAGGAGCCGCTTGCAGCCGATACCACTTTGCTGACGATCGACGGAAACGCCGTTACGGTGGAGGAATACCGCACATACTACCTGTATTTAAAGGCGCAGTACGACAAAGGCGACGACGCCTACTGGAACGACAATGCGGACCAGAAGGAAACGCTGAAGGCAAGCGTTCTGGCACAACTGCAGAACAAGTACGCCGCGTGGGCGATCCTGCAGGAGAACAGTGTGGAGTTGACCGACGCGGACAAGGAATGCGTGGATGCTCAGCTGGAAAGCATCAAAGCCTATTATGGCAGCGAGGAAAGCTACCGGCAGGCACTGGCGGACAATCATTACACCGAGGAAAGCTACCGACAGGCGGTGGAGTTTGCTCAGCTGCAGAGCCGCTATGTGTATGAAACGCAGAAGGAAAAGATTCTGGAAAATTACGTCCGCGCCAAGCATGTTCTGGTTCAGTTTGACAGCCTTGCGGACGACGAAAAAGCCGACAAAGCCGAAAAGCTGGAGAAGGCCCAACAGATCGCCGCGCTGGCGAAGGAGGGCAGTGATTTTGATGCGCTTGTGAAGGAATACGGCGAGGATCCCGGAATGGAAAGCAATCCGGAAGGCTATTATTTCACCACCGGAGAAATGGTGGAAAGCTTTGAAAAAGCGGCGTTTGCGCTGGCGGAAAATGAGATCAGCGACCCGGTGGAAACCAATTACGGCTATCACATCATCCTGCGCCTGCCGATGGACGAGCAGTACCTGATCGACCATCTCTCCGATCTGCTGAGCGACGAATATTACACGGAATTCAACGAGGAGATCAGCGAAAAGATCGCCGCCCAGAAGGTGGATTATGCCGACGCCTATCAGCAGATCGATGTGACAACGATCCAGTAAGATTTCGGAACAGCAGCCGAAAATTGCGAAATTCAAATGTTAATTTTTTGTAAACAGCGGATCTTTTCTGCAAAAACCATTCATTTCCGAGCGGAAACGGTTGCAAAAATAAACTTGATTATGTAAAATAAAAGAAGTACGTTGGTATGTACACCTTTTCGGCGGGCCATGTGGCCGCAGGTTTCGGCAGAAAGCTTTTCTGCCGGCTGCCGGAATCGTTTTCCCGGATAGATCGCCCGAGGGGTGTTGGCCGAAAGGCCATATATATCAAACAGAAGTGAGGGAATGTTATGTCAAACAGACTGTTCCAAAGTGTCGTGCATCAGATGAAAGATGCCATCGATCGGACGATCGGCGTGGTGGACGAGACCTCTGTGACGATCGCCTGCAGCGAGCTGGGCAAGATCGGAGAAGTGAATGAGGATATTACCGCCGATCAGATGAGCAATCCGGAGCCGTTCGTGATCGGTAATTACACCTATCAGACGTTTGGCAGCAAGCCGCGTGCGGAGTATGTTGTTTTTGTTGAGGGCAACGACGACCTTGCGCAGAAGTACGTTTCGCTGCTGTCCATCTCCATGAGCAGCATCAAGCAGTACTACGATGAAAAATACGACCGCGGCAACTTTATCAAGAATGTGATCCTTGATAATATTCTGCCCGGCGATATTTACCTGAAGGCGCGTGAGCTGCATTTCAATTCCGATGTGACGCGCGTCTGCATGCTGGTGCGCGTGGTTTCCAAGACCGATATTTCGGTTTACGACATCGTGCAGAATCTGTTCCCGGACAAGAACAAGGACTTTATCATCAATATCAACGAGAATGACATCGCCATTGTCAAGGAGATCCGCGCGGGCATCAGCGCAAAGGATCTTGAAAAACTCGCAGGCTCGATCGTTGACACGCTCAGCAGCGAATTCTATACGCATGTCGTCGTCGGTATCGGCACAACTACCTCCGGTATCAAGGATCTGGCCCGTTCGTTCAAGGAAGCGCAGATCGCTCTGGAGGTCGGCAAGGTGTTCGATACGGAAAAGGCGATCGTCAGCTACGACAACCTCGGCATCGCGCGGCTGATCTATCAGCTGCCGACCACGCTCTGCGAAATGTTCCTGCGTGAGGTGTTCTCCAAAGGCTCCATCGAATCGCTCGACCAGGAAACGCTCTTTACCATTCAGCGTTTCTTTGAAAACAACCTCAACGTTTCCGAAACGAGCCGCAAGCTGTTTGTACACCGCAACACGCTGGTCTACCGCCTGGAAAAGATCAAAAAGCTCACCGGGCTGGATCTGCGCGAGTTTGAAGACGCGATCGTGTTCAAGGTGGCGCTGATGGTCAAGAAATACCTGACGGCGAACCCGGTCAAATATTGATCCGAACTGAATTTTTTAAGCACGGCTCTCCTTCCTGCGTGCAGGAGGGGGAGCTTTGAAGTTCATAGCCCAAATATCAAATTATTGGAAAGTGAGGCCGGCGCATGGTTGAATTCCGCAATGTTTCCAAGACGTATGACAACGGAACCGTGGCATTGAAAAACGTGAGTCTGAACGTGCAGAAGGGCGAGTTCGTGTTTATTGTCGGCGCGTCCGGCGCGGGAAAAAGCACGTTCCTCAAGCTCATCATGCGGGAAGAGGTTCCCAGTGGCGGCGAGATCATCGTCAACGGGCGCAAGCTTTCCACCGTCCGCCACCGCGACGTGCCGTTCCTGCGCCGCACCATGGGAATCGTGTTTCAGGATTTCCGCCTGATCGATAAGATGACGGTGTATGACAATGTGGCGTTCGCCATGCATGTGGTCGGCGCCTCTTCGCGGGAGATCCGCAAGCGCGTTCCGTATATTCTTTCGCTCGTCGGGCTGGAGGAAAAGGCGCGCTGCCTGCCGACCGAGCTTTCCGGCGGAGAACAGCAGCGGGTCGGGCTGGCCCGGGCGCTCGTCAACAATCCGAGCCTGATCATTGCGGACGAGCCGACCGGCAATATTGACCCCACGCTTTCCTATGAAATTGTTGATCTGCTCAACGAGATCAACCGCCGCGGAACCACCGTTCTGATGGTGACACACGAGCATCAGCTCGTCAAACGCTTTCACCGCCGCGTGGTAGAGATCAGCGACGGCTGCGTTGTGGCAGACAGCGCGGATCCCGGGTCTGCCCGGAACGCGGACGCCTGACCGGCGCCGGGTCTGCAGCGCAGCGGAAAGATGAGGTTTTGTTTATGAGAATCGGCAGTATCGGGTACCTTCTGCGCGAAGGGATCCGCAATTTTTGGAGCAACCGGCTGATGTCCTTCGCTTCGGTCGGGGTTTTGATTTCGTGCATGCTGCTCAGCGGGGGTTCCGTCCTGATCTCCCTCAATGTGGAGTCCATTATGGCAAAGGTGGAGCAGAACAATCTGGTCATGGTTTATCTCAATGACGACGTCGGCGTGCTGGAGGCGGTCAAGGTCGGCGATGAGATCAGCAGGATCCCGAACGTGGCGGAAAGCACGCTGGTGACGAAGGACGAGGGTCTGCAGGAGCTGATGGAGCAGGTGGAGGACGGCGATGCGCTGCTGGAGCAGCTGGCCGCCGACAATCCGCTGCCGAACGCGTACCGCGTGACGCTGGACGACCTGGAGCAGTACGATGTGACCGTTGCGCAGCTGCAGGAGCTTGACGGCGTGCAGAAGGTGCGCGGCGAAAGCGAGGTACCGAAAAAGATCATTCAGGTGGAACACTCTGTCAACGGAGTGCTGATCTGGATCATTGCGCTGCTGATCGTGGTTTCCATGTTTATTATTACGAATACCATCCGTGTGACGATGTTCAACCGCCGCAAGGAGATCAGCATCATGAAATCGGTCGGTGCGACCGACTGGTTTATCCGCGTGCCGTTTGTGGCGGAGGGAATGATCATCGGGATCCTTTCCGGCGCGCTGGCAACGCTGCTGCTCGATTATATTTACAACAACGTCAGCTGGGGGAGCGAAATGTTCTTTTCGCTGGTCAGCTTTGACCGCTACCGCTGGCTGTTTGCGGCCGCTTTTGTCGGCGCGGGAATTATTTTCGGCGCGATCGGCGGCGTGATCTCGATCGGAAGATATCTGAAAAGCGAAGGAGGCGACCTGTATGAATAAAAAGTTCCGCTGGGTCCCGGCGCTGCTTTGCGCGGTGTTGGTGATCGGTGCGGTATTTGCCGCGCCGGGCGCCGCATACCGGGCGGATGCGGCCACGAGCCTTTCCCAGCTGCAGAACAAGCTCAATGCGCTGAAGCAGGAGCAGGCCAAGCTGGACGCACAGCTCAAGAACCTGAAGAGCCAGCAGGAGTCGCAGGCGGCGTACCAGCAGTCGCTGCAGCTGAAGATCGCCAATGCGCAGGGGCAGATCGATAACCTGAATGCACAGATCGCCGGTTACGACGCGCAGATCTCGGAAAAAGAAGCGCAGATCGCGGAAGCGCAGGCGCAGATCAACGCCAATTTTGAAACGCTGAAGGCGCGTCTGAAAGCCATTTACATGCTCGGCGAGGCTTCCATGCTCGACATTCTGTTTTCCGCCGACAATGTGACCGATTTTTTCAATCGGTCGCAGTTTGTTCAGGCGATCAGCGACCATGACCAGAGCATCATTTCCGCGCTGAAAACGCAGAGCGAGAATATTCAGGCGGAAAAGGAGAGCATCGAGGAGGACCGCGCGCAGCTGGCCGAGGCAAAAACGCAGTACGATTCCCAGAAAAAAGAGCTGCAGGAGGCCATGGCGGAAAGCAAACGGATCGCCAGCCAGCTGCAGGCTTCGCAGGAGAGCGCTGCCGCAAAGCAGAAGGAGATCAACGCGGCCTTTGCCAAAGCCGATGCGGAGATCAAGCAGTGGTGGATCGACTACTACAAGCAGCAGGAGGCAAACGCAAACGCGAACAAGCCGGTGAGCACCGGCAGCTTTATCTGGCCGATGCCGGGCTATTCCCGCAAGTCGAACATCACGCAGTATTTCGGAGGGGCGAACAATCACCGCGGCATCGATATTTCCGGCGCGGGGATCTACGGAAAAACGATCGTTGCGGCGGATTCCGGCGTGGTCGCCGTCGCTTCGTACAATAACGCCGTTTACGGAATTTACGTACAGATCGACCACGGCAACGGCGTCGCGACGCTTTACGGACACACCAGCGGTCTGCTGGTCAAGGCCGGGCAGACGGTGACAAAAGGGCAGGCGATCGCCTATGTCGGCAGTTCGGGGATCTCCTCCGGGCCTCACCTGCATTTCGGCGTGCTGATCCGCGGAACGCCGGTCAATCCGCTGAATTATTTCCGGCTGAGCTGACGGCAGGCTCCGGTACGCTGTGATAAAGCCGGAGCGCCGCGGGAAAACTGCAGAAGGAGCGCCGCGCCGTTTTACGGCAGCGCTTCGGAAGGAGGACAGATCGGTACTATGAAAAAACGGATCTCCTGGGGTGTGGCGATCGCGCTGATGGCGGTGACGGCAACGCTGACCATGTCGCTGACCTATCAGTATACAATCAACCGCACCAAGGCACAGGTGGATAATCTGAGCGAACGGATGAAAATGTATTCCAAGCTCAGCGAGATCGACCAGAAGGTGCGCGATAATTATCTGAATGCGTTGGATGAAGCGGCGCTGAACAATGCGATCGCGCAGGGATATATGGACGGGATCGACGACAAACACAGCTATTACCTGACGCAGGAGGAATACAGCGCGCGCCAGCTGGAGCTGAGCGGGCAGATGGTCGGCATCGGCGTGGACGTTGTTCTGCAGTCGGACGGAACCATTGCGGTCGCGCGCGTGACGCCGAACTCTCCGGCCGCCGCTGCCGGGATCCAGAAGGGCGATATCCTGCAGAAGGTCGGCGAACAGGAGCTGACGGCGGACGATTACAGCCGGCTTTCGAGCCTGATCGGCGGCGAATCGGGAACAGACGTGGCGCTGACGGTGCTGCGCGGAGAGGAAAGCATTCCGGTTACGGCGACCCGCAAGCAGTTCGATCTGGTGACGGTCGAGTACCGCCTGCTGGAAAACGGGATCGGCTACCTGCGCATTCTGGAATTTACCGACGGAACGGGCAGCGAAAACGGCACCGCCGTTCAATTCCGGGAGGCTGTCGCTGCGCTGAGCACACAAGGAGCCACCGGCCTGGTCATTGACGTGCGCAATAATCCGGGCGGCTCGCTCAGCGCGGTCGCCAATGTGCTTGACCAGATCCTTCCCGCAGGCAACATCGTTTCCTCCGCCGGTAAGGACGGCGTCAAACAGGTGCTTTACACCTCCGACGCCAACCAGCTTTCGCTGCCGCTGGCCGTGCTGGTGAATCAGAACAGCGCTTCGGCGGCGGAGCTGCTCGCCTGTGCGGTGCAGGATTACGGCAAGGGCACCATCGTGGGAACCACGACCTACGGCAAGGGCACCATGCAGCAGCTGTTTGCCTTGACGGACGGCTCGGCGCTGAACCTGACGATCGCAAAGTTTTTCCCGCCGGTGAGCAATAACTTTGACGGCGTCGGCGTTTCGCCGGATATTGTTGCCGAGCTGCCGGAGGAGCTGCAGGAACGGTTCTATTTTCTGACCGACGACGAGGATGCGCAGCTGAAAACGGCGGTCAGCGCGCTGATGATCGGCGGAGCGCAGACCAATCCGGGCAGCGGGGAGGAAGGCGGCGATCCCGGCTCCGCGGCGGAGGAGGACGACCCGGCCGATTCCGCGCCGGAAGAGGGCGGAACAAGCTCCGCGGCCGCGCTGGAGGATGCCGCCAGACAGGTGCTGCATCTGTAAAAGAGGCGCGGTTTGCCGGAATGCAATACGAACCGGACACAGCGGGACGACCCGGCTGTGCCGTAAAAAAAGCTGCAGCTCCCGAAACAGCAGGGAGCTGCAGCTTTTATGATTCCGGCGATTCCGGCGGATCCGGAATATATTCGAGAATATCGCCCGGCTGACAGTCGAGTGCCCGGCAGATGCCGTTGAGCGTTTCGAAGCGGATCGCCCGGGCTTTTTCGTTTTTCAGGATCGAAATATTGGCCATTGTAATGCCGACGCGTTCGGAAAGCTCCGTCACGCTCATCCGGCGTTTGGCGAGCATGACATCCAGATTGATTCGAATTGCCATTGTGATGTTTCCTTTCGCTCAGACGGTCAGGTCGTTTTCCGCTTTGAGAGCAGCCGCTTTTTCGGTCAGGTGAGCCAGCACAAGCGCCGCGACCGCCACGGTGATGCCGATCACGATGACGATCAGGCATGCGGCGTAAAATGCGGCGCCGAAGCACGCCAGACAGGCGAAACCGACCGTCGTCAGAAAGCAGAGCGCCGTATCGCCCAGCGCAAGCACGGCGATATTCTTTAAATACCGGACGTTTTCGGCGCAGAACGAGCGGTCGGCGCCGATATTGCAGCAGATGCGCCAGAAAAACCAGAGCGCCGCAAAGCACGGCAGAAGCATCACGCGGGCGGCAATGAAAAACGCGCGGTAATTTTCCCGGTTGGCAGGTGACAGCACGGAAAGGCCGTTGTCGAGCATCGGGCAGAGAACAAAGAAAACGCAGAGCAGCATCAGGCAGAGAACGACGGTGATGCCCTTCAGCCATAGGGCAAGCTTTTTCTGATCCATATCCATTCCCCGGTTTCTGTGAAAAAATGATCTGAAATCAGTATACGGCCTGCGGGCGGGGAAGTCAATCTTTTTATTGTTTTGCAATAAATCGGGCAGATCGGAAACGCGCGCTTTCCGATCCGCATAAGCGCCGGAAAAATTGACCATACTGGCTCAGGAACGCAGAGCGGAAGAATACGGAGGGCCTGCCGGGCAGAGGCTTTCTGCCTCCGGTCTTTGGGAAAGAAAAGGTTCCGGCAATAAAAAAAGAGGCCGCATTCCTGCAGCCTTCCGTACCGGAGAACGATTCAAAAAAAGGAATAAAAAGAGGAAAAAAAGAGGAAAAAACGATCCGATTTTCCGAAAAAAGAGGTTGACAAACTCAAGAAAATGCGGTACAATAATATACTGCATTATCTTGGGAATTTGTGCCTATTTCTTTGAATATATTAGCATAAACCGAACGCAATTTCAAGGGTTTTTGTCCAAATTTCCAAGGAAATTTCATGACCAACCATTTTCGCCGAATTTGCCGGTAAATAGAGAAATGGAGTGATAGAGCCTATGGTGAATGTCAAACCTACCCGTCTTGGCAAAAACGTCCGCATGAACTTCGCTCGTATCAATGAGGTTCTGGACATGCCAAACCTGATCGAGGTGCAGAAGAACTCCTATAACTGGTTCCTGACAGAGGGGCTGAAAGAGGTCTTCCGCGATGTTTCCGGAATTACCGACTATTCCGGGAATCTGGTGCTTGACTTTGTGGATTACCACCTGGACGACACGCCGAACTACAGCATTACGGAATGCAAGTCCCGCGACGCGACCTATGCCGCTCCGCTGCGCGTGACCGCCCGCCTTTTCAACAAGGAGACCGGCGAGATCAAGGATTCCAACGTTTATATGGGCGATTTCCCGCTGATGACCGACAGCGGCACCTTTGTCATCAACGGCGCGGAACGCGTCATCGTTTCCCAGCTGGTCCGTTCGCCGGGCGTCTATTACAAAATGGAGCACGACCGCACGGGCAAGGAGCTGTTTTCCGCAACGGTGATCCCGAACCGCGGCGCATGGCTGGAATATGAAACCGACGCCAACGACGTGTTCTACGTCCGCATCGATAAAAACCGCAAGATCCCGATCACGGTATTCATCCGCGCGCTCGGCCTCGGAACCGATCAGGAGATCCTCGATTTCTTCGGCGACGACGACCGCATCCGCGCGTCCTTTGAAAAGGAAAGCTGCCGCAACACCGAGGAAGCGCTCATCGAAATCTACCGCAAGCTGCGCCCGGGCGAGCCGCCGACGGTGGAAAGCGCAAAAACGCATCTGGACAACCTGTTTTTTGACCCCCGCCGCTACGATCTTTCCCGCGTGGGCCGCTATAAATACAACAAGAAGCTTGGCATTGCCGGCCGTCTGACCGGGCAGAAGCTGCTTTACCCCATTGCTGACCCGCGCACCGGCGAGCTGCTGGCCGAGGAAGGCGAGATCGTCACGCGCGAAAAGGCCGAAAAGCTGGAAAGAGCGGGCGTTTCGGTCGCGTATGTCACCGTTGAGGGCGACCGTACCGTCAAGATCATTTCCAACGGCATGGTGGATATCAACGACTTTGTTCCGTTTGACGCAAAGGCGGAGTGCGGCGTGCTGGAGAAGGTGCGCTTTTCCGTTTTGTGCGACCTGCTCGACAGCTGCGGCGACGATGCCGAAGCGCTGAAGGACGCCATCCGCGCGCATCTGGATGAGCTGACGCCGAAGCACATTATCAACGACGATATCTTCGCCACGATCAACTATATGAACTGCCTTGCCTGCGGGCTGGGCACCACCGATGACATCGACCATCTGGGCAACCGCCGCATCCGCTCGGTCGGCGAGCTGCTGCAGAATCAGTTCCGCATCGGCTTTTCCCGTCTGGAGCGCGTCATCCGCGAGCGCATGACACTGCAGGCCAGCGAGATCGATACCATGACGCCGAACGCCCTGATCAACATCCGCCCGGTTCTGGCGGCGATCAAGGAATTTTTCGGTTCCTCTCCGCTGTCGCAGTTTATGGATCAGACCAACCCGCTTGCCGAGCTGACGCACAAACGCCGTCTTTCCGCTCTCGGCCCGGGCGGCCTTTCCCGTGACCGCGCAGGATTCGAGGTCCGCGACGTTCACTACACCCATTACGGCCGCATGTGCCCGATCGAGACCCCTGAAGGCCCGAACATCGGCCTGATCTCCTATCTGGCAACGTATGCGCGCATCAACGAATACGGCTTTGTGGAAGCGCCGTACCGCCGCGTGGACAAGGAAACGCATCAGGTCACCGACGAAGTCATTTACATGACTGCCGATGTGGAAGACGAGTTCGTCATCGCCCAGGCAAACGAACCGCTCGACGATGACCGCCGCTTTGCCCGTCCGCGCGTCAATGCCCGTCTGCGCGACAGCTTTGTTGAAATCGAGCGCGACAGGGTCGATTTCATGGATGTTTCCCCGAAGATGGTCGTTTCCGTTGCAACGGCCATGATCCCGTTCCTGGAAAACGACGACGCCAACCGCGCGCTGATGGGTTCCAACATGCAGCGGCAGGCAGTTCCGCTGCTGAAAACGAGCAACCCGATCGTCGGCACGGGTATGGAATACAAGGCCGCGGTCGACTCCGGCGTCTGCGTCATCTGCAAAAACGCCGGCGTGGTCAAGAGCGTGAGCGCCGATCTGGTCACCGTTGAAAAGGACAACGGCGATATTGACCGCTATGAGATCATCAAGTTCCTGCGTTCCAATCAGGGTACCTGCTTCAATCAGGTTCCGATCGTCAATGTCGGCGACCGGCTGGAGCCGGGCGATGTGATCGCCGACGGCCCGTCCACCTGCAACGGCGAGATCAGCCTTGGCAAAAACGCGCTGATCGGCTTTATGACGTGGGAAGGCTACAACTACGAAGACGCCGTTCTGCTCAGCGAAAAAGTTGTCCGCGACGACGTGTTTACCTCGATCCATATCGAAGAATATGAAGTGGAAGCGCGCGACACCAAGCTCGGCGCAGAAGAGATCACCCGCGATATTCCGAACGTCGGCGACGAGCCGCTGAAGGATCTGGACGAGCGCGGCATCATCCACATCGGCGCAGAGGTGCACGCCGGGGATATTCTGGTCGGAAAGGTGACGCCGAAGGGCGAAACCGAGCTGACGGCCGAGGAACGCCTGCTGCGCGCGATCTTCGGTGAAAAAGCGCGCGAGGTGCGCGACACTTCCCTGCGCGTTCCCCACGGCGAATACGGCATCGTGGTCGATGTCAAGACCTTCAACCGCGAAAACAGCCGCGACGAACTGAGCCCGGGCGTCAATGAGATCGTCCGCTGCTATATTGCCCAGACGAGAAAGATCTCCGTCGGCGATAAGATGGCCGGCCGCCACGGCAACAAGGGCGTCGTCTCCCGCATCCTTCCCGTGGAGGATATGCCGTTCCTGCCGGACGGTACTCCGCTGGATATCGTTCTGAACCCGTTGGGCGTTCCGTCCCGAATGAATATCGGGCAGGTGCTCGAAGTCCATCTCGGCCGCGCCGCCGCGGCGCTCGGCTGGAAGGTCATGACCCCGGTGTTCGACGGCGCCCACGAAGCCGATATCCGCGAATGCCTCAAGCAGGCCGGTCTCCGCGAGGACGGCAAAACGATCCTGTACGACGGACGCACCGGTCAGCCGTTCGATAATCCTGTTACCGTCGGCTATATGTATTACCTGAAGCTGCATCATCTGGTCGATGATAAGATCCATGCCCGTTCCACCGGCCCGTATTCGCTCGTAACGCAGCAGCCGCTCGGCGGTAAAGCCCAGTTCGGCGGCCAGCGCTTCGGCGAAATGGAAGTCTGGGCGCTGGAGGCTTACGGCGCCGCTTATACCCTGCAGGAGATCCTGACCGTCAAGTCCGACGACGTGGTGGGCCGCGTCAAGACGTACGAAGCCATCGTCAAGGGACAGAACGTGCCGAAGCCGGGCATTCCGGAATCGTTCAAGGTTCTGATCAAGGAACTGCAGTCCCTGTGCCTCGACGTCAAGGTTCTCGACCAGAACAACGAAGAGATCGACCTGCGGCAGGATTTTGACGATGATGACGATATGGGCCTGACCCCGGTCGACGACAGCTTTGACGAAAAATACGTCAACGACAGCGACGACATGGAAGGCTATAATATCGACCCGGATTCCGAAGAGAATTCGATCTTCGCTTCTGACGAGGACGAGGAAGACGAGTTCGGTTTTGGGGACGATATGCCGGAGGATTTTGATCCGGAAGACTGATTTCTGATTTTCAGGAGGTTATAAGCATGGAATTTAACGCATTCGAATCGATTAAGATCGGTCTTGCTTCGCCCGAAAAGATCAGAGAGTGGTCTTACGGTGAGGTCAAAAAGCCGGAAACGATCAATTACCGCACCCTGAAACCGGAACGCGACGGATTGTTCTGCGAGCGCATTTTCGGGCCGCAGAAGGACTGGGAGTGCCATTGCGGCAAGTATAAGCGCATCCGCTACAAGGGCAAGATCTGCGACCGCTGCGGCGTTGAGGTCACCCGCGCAAAGGTTCGCCGTGAGCGCATGGGTCACATTGAGCTGGCCGCGCCGGTCTCGCATATCTGGTATTTCAAAGGGATCCCGTCCCGCATGGGGCTGATCCTCGATATTTCTCCCCGCCTGCTGGAAAAGGTGCTCTACTTTGCGATGTATATCGTCACCGACCCCGGCTGCGCACGAGAACTTTCCAAAGGGCAGATGCTCAGCGAAAAGGAATACCGCGAGCTTCGCGAAAAATATGATGAGGATGATTTCAAGGCAGGCATGGGCGCCGAGGCGATCCAGCAGCTGTTGGCCGAGATCGACCTCGACGAGCTTTCCGAAAGCCTGAAGGCGGAGCTGGAAAACGCCAGCGGACAGAAAAGAGTCCGGCTGCTCAAGCGGCTGGAGGTTGTGGATTCCTTCCGCATCTCCGGCAACCGCCCGGAATGGATGATCCTGAACGTTCTGCCGGTCATCCCGCCGGATCTTCGCCCGATGGTACAGCTGGACGGCGGCCGTTTTGCAACGTCCGACCTCAACGACCTGTACCGCCGCGTC
>JAQXJH010000084.1 GCA_029008595.1 Bacillota bacterium | reverse complement strand
ACAAGCCGATCCTCGACCTGATGGATGCTGTTGACAGCTATATCCCGACTCCGGAACGCAAGGCTGACCTGCCGTTCCTGATGCCTGTTGAAGACGTGTTCACGATCACCGGCCGCGGCACCGTTGCCACCGGCAGAGTTGAGCGTGGCCAGCTGAAGACCGGCGAAGAAGTTGAAATCATTGGTCTGACCGAAGAGCGCAAGAAGACGGTTGTTACCGGTATCGAAATGTTCCGCAAGACCCTCGACTATGCCGAGGCTGGCGATAACATCGGCGCTCTGCTCCGCGGCGTGCAGAGAACGGATATCGAGCGCGGCCAGGTTCTTTGCAAACCCGGCACGATCCATCCGCACACCAAGTTCCATGGTCAGGTTTACGTTCTGACCAAGGAAGAAGGCGGCCGTCATACCCCGTTCTTCAACAACTATCGTCCGCAGTTCTACTTCAGAACGACTGACGTTACCGGCGTCATCGCGCTGCCGGAAGGCACCGAGATGTGCATGCCTGGCGATAACGTCGAGATGGATGTTGAACTCATCACCCCGATCGCTATCGAAGAAGGTCTCCGCTTCGCTATCCGTGAAGGCGGCCGTACCGTCGGTTCCGGTGTTGTTTCCAAGATCAACGCCTGATTTCCGATCCCGATTTTCCGAGCATCCGCAGCAATGCGGATGCTCTTTTTTGTTCCGGAATCCAATGGCGCCGGAGAGCAAAAGCCGGAGTGCATCAGCACCCCGGCTTTATGATCTCTATGGTACACAGACCGGCACAGTTTTCAGCTGCAGCGTTTCAAAATATACGGAGAAAAACGGTGCAGATCAGGCAATAAATGATCGTTTCTGCTCGCATATGATCATATGGTGCAGATTTTCTGTCCATTTATCGAAATAAGCGCCAAGCATGGACAAAAAGCAGAAAATATGCTATGATGAACACAGCTATCCGATCAGTTGCCTTTATTTTTTTCGCGGAAGGCCCGCGGACTGCAGCCGTTTTCCCGGCGGAACAGGCGGGAAAAGTAATTGTAGTCGGGAATGCCGCATTTGGCGGAAATTTCGGCGACCGGCAGCGATGTGTTGCAGAGGTATTGTTTTGCAAGTGCCATCCGCTCGGAGAGGATCCATTTTCCGGCGGTCATGCCGGTGTGCTGCTGCACAACGCGCGAGAGAGTGGACACGCTGATGGAAAAATTTTCGGCGATCTGTTCGATCTCCAGTTTTTCGGTCAGGTGCTGCGCAAGGTAGCTTTGCAGCGATTCCCAGATATCCGTCCGGCGCGGGCGTACCAGCTGCTGCAGCTGAATATACCCCACGCAGGTTCTCAGAATGTTGGAAAGCGCAGTGATATATTCGGGATCGACCCTCTGCAGTGTGTCGAACGCTTCGCGCAGGGCGCCGAGATCGGTGCAGAAGCTTTCGCAGCCGGTGCGCGTCTGTTCCCACTGCTGTTCCGGGCTGCGGCTGTCCAGCAGGTGGCCGAACATCAGATAGCTGATGACCTCGCCGCCGTCGGTGACGGGCGCGCAGACCTCGAGCAGGCCGGCGTGACAGCGATAGGTACAAAGCTCTCCCGTTTTCTGAGCGGTGCGGAAGGCCTGACGGTCGCAGTGCATACAGCGGCGCCGCCCTTCGGCAGTAGACTGGATCATCCGGCAGAACAGGTGGAACTGCGCCGGGCAGCGCAGCACGGCATTCCCTTCCACATCAAAAATGCCGAGCTGATGGCCGGTAACGCGGTAAAAGTCCATGAGCAGGCGCCGGATCGGTTCCAACGCAAATGTGGTTTCCATAGATTTGCCCCCCTCCTCGGCGGCGTTTTTAAGAATGAATCGCCGCGTGACGAATTTGTGCTAATATCATACCGAAATAATACTATATTTTGCGGATAAAGTAAAGTATGATAGTAGTGTCAACGGCAGAATGCCGGAATGAATTTTACACAAGGAGGACACCATCATGGATTTTATGAGCACAGTGAAGGGTTCTAATCTGGAGGGTTTTTACCCGCAGGGCTGGGACATGGCGAAGATCGACGCCTGCTGCGAAAAGGGCGTCGCGCGCGAGGATTTCTGGAACGAGAAATTCAGCCCCGTGGAATGCGCAAACATCAACGACTTTGATACCTATATGGGTCACGAGATCGCGCTGCAGATCAAAAAGGCGCGCGACGAGGGCAAAAAGCTTGCCATGATCCTGCCGGTCGGCCCGATGGGCATGTACAGATGGGCGAGCTTTTTCCTGACGGAATGGAACGTCTGCTGCGACCATGTGACCACCTTCAACATGGACGAGTGGGCCGACGGCGAAGGCAACACGCTGCCGAACACGAACCCCGCTTCCTTTGAATACAGCATGAAGGAAGCATTCTTCAACAAGCTCGGCGCGCTGACCGTTCCGCCGGAGCAGCGCAATTTTGCGACCAGAACCAATCTGCCGACGTATCCGGAAAAAATCGCGAAGCTGAAGGCAGAGGGCGCCCGTCTGGTGCTGGTTTACGGCATCGGCCGCATGTGTCACATCGCGTTCTGGGAGCCGACCTTTGCGGTTGATTACGCCAGCGAGGACGAATGGAAAAAGGCTCCGTACCGCCTGGGCGCAAAGCTGCACCCGCTGACGATCGAGCAGAACGCGATTACGAGCTTCAAGAGCCGTACCACGCTGGTGCCGTGCTCTGCAAATACCATTGGGCCTGGCCTGTTCCTGCAGGCGGATTATGCCATCGGCGGCGCAGACGGTGCTTTGAGCCGCGGCATGGGCTGGCAGGGAATGAGCTTCCTGACCACGCTGCATTACGGCCCCGATATGCACATCACCTCCACGTTCATCCCCACCCTGCCCGGCAAGCTGTTCTACCTCAAGGAGCTGGCAGGCCCGCTGACCGCGGAGTGCAATTAAATCAACCGGATCGATCCCCGTGGATCCGCGTTTGGCAGGAGGCAGCGTTCGCTTTTCCTGTCCGGCGGGCTGAGCGAAGGTGCCGATGCGGTAAATGAAAGAAAGGATCAACGCTTATGCTGGTAACACTGAACGAAGTCCTGAAGGACGCAAAAAAGAAGAAGTATGCTGTCGGCCTGTTCAATACCGTCAACCTTGAAATGGCAAAGGGCGTTATTGCGGCAGCCGAGGAGGCGCAGTCTCCCGTCATCATCGGTACGGCAGAGGTGCTGCTCCCGTTTTCCAGCCTGGAGGAACTGGCCCCGATGCTGGTTCCGCTGGCAAAGAAGGCGTCTGTTCCGGTGGTTCTGCACTTTGACCACGGCCTGACCAAAGACCGTGTTCATAAGGCGATCGCGCTGGGCTTCTCTTCTGTGATGTACGATTGCTCCACGCTCAGCTACGATATGAACGTGAAGGAAGTTGCACAGATGGTCAAATTTGCGCATGACCACGGAATTTCCGTGGAAGCAGAGCTTGGTCACGTCGGCGCCAACAGCAACAGCGCAGAGGGCAGCGGAGAAGGCGACAAGAGCATTTATACCGACCCGATGGAAGCGAAAATTTTTGCCGAAGCCACCGAGGTGGATGCTCTGGCCGTTGCGATCGGTACCGCGCACGGCGCTTACAAGAGCAAGCCGAAGCTCGACTTTGACCGTCTGGCCGAAATTGCGAGCATCGTCAAAACGCCGCTCGTTCTGCACGGCGGTTCCGGCCTTTCGGATGAGGATTTCCGCCATGCAATCGCAAACGGGATCTCCAAGGTCAACATTTTCACCGATATCAACAACGCGTCCGCACAGACTGCGCACGATTACTTTGAGTCCGGCCTTGGCATGACCGATCTGATGCCGAACATCACCGAGGCGGTCAAGCAGGCGACGCTCAAGAAGATGCGCGTGTTCGGTAGCCCCGGACATGCCGACGGCTACAAGGAGTATGTCATCCAGAACGCCGTTGAGCGGATCCTCCATGCGGTGAACAAATAATTTTTTACATGAATCCCGGCGGCAGCGCTTTGCAAGGAGTGCTGCCGCCGGTTTTTCTTTTCCATAAATCCTTTTCCGACAAAATAATGGGGAAATCAGGAAGGCTTCCACTTGACAAATGTGAGATAATTTCATACACTTAAAATAGAAATATATCGAAATTGATGAATCCTGATCCCATCAGCCACGCTGCAGAAAGGTTATCTGCAGACAAACGGAATATGCCAGACGAAAAGAAAGGAATGTGATTCCGATGCAGAGCCGTATCACCGCCGGTTCCTATGGCGGATTGTTCCGAACACGACGGATTTGTTGATGCACAGCTTGGCAGAAGTGCGAACCAACTGTGCCAGAGAAGAAAGGTTGGTTTTATGAGACGAATATTATCCGCATTTTTCACGGTAATTTTGCTCTTGGCGGCCTTAGCTGGCTGTGATAAATCGGGAGAGCCCGTTTCAGTAATGGATCAGGTGGTAACAAGGGGCAGCGAAGGCTTTTTGTTTGCAGAGACCGACTGGACCATGACAAAGGACGAGGTGATGAAAAAGCTGAACGTTACGCCCGAAACAGTGACAAGGAATCTGGAGGACCGTTTTACTGTACCGGTTCATATTAATGAATTTGATACAGACGGATGGGCAACCTATGTTTTTCTGGACGAAAATGTTGACGAAAATCAACCGTTTTGCAGTGGATGGTATGCCTTTGAACTGACGGGACGATGGAAAGCCATCGCAGAACAAATGAAAGAGGCGGCAGTCAAGACCTTGCAGGAGCCCAAGGAGGAAAACATGTGGGATTCCGGCACCTATATGATTTGGAAAGCAGAGGATGGAAGCATCTTTTCAATCGATGTAGGCATCAATGATGCGGGTACGTCGTCCGGCGGCGAAACTGTTCGTGTTACCCTGAGTGTTTGCCGTCTGCCCGATTTAGGAGAAATCTCGCCTCCGTAAGCTTTTTAATACCCGACGGCATAAATCCCCCGGCGGCCATGCTTTTCCAAAAAAGCGCGGCTGCCGGGCTTTTTGGTGCGCTGTTTTATGTTTGGGTAATACAGACAAAAAAGCACGGAATTTTCGTTAAATTGGGCAATTGACATAGGATGGAATCTACAATAGGATATAATATATAAGATATTGTCAAGTTACAGCGATAGAATATCTATTTTGATCGGTTTAAGCCGACTGCAGGCGGCAGATATTGTCGGCGTTGCACATCCAGAAGTCTGATTTGGAAAGGAGAGTTACAATGAAAAAGAAATTGCTGCGAACAACTGCCCTCATTTTGACGTTTTCCCTTTTGGCGCTTCTCGCTGGGTGTAAGGGAACAAGTGCGGCAAATGCTCCCCAGACGTCTTCTGGGGTCATAGAAATTTATGAAAATTATTATCTGCAGCGCCTGCCGGAAGCGGTTTTGAAGGAAACAGATGCGGTTGTTGTCGGAACGATCGTTTCCATGACACCGATGGTCTTTTCAAGCAAAAACCCGACGGATTCCGATAGATGGATGACGTTTATGGAATTTCTCGTGGAGGATTCTTTGTACGGTTCGGTTAAAAAAGGTGATAAGATTCAGATTTATTCTGTTGGAGCAGAAGGAAAAGAGATTCATACTACCATTGAAGATTCAGGTTCGTTCCCCAAACAAGGAGACCGGCTTCTGTATATGCTCCAATCGACTGAGGACTGGGTAGCAAGCGGGTCGTGGGCCGATTTTAAACAAGAGGTTTGCGAAAGAAAAGCATTTGGAATGGTTGACCTGTTTACCGGCGTGCGCACGGTGGACGCTGACGGAAATCTGGGTTACCGTTACGATCCGTTTGAAAACGGATATACGAAGGATAACCTGCCGTTTTATGAATATAAAACGGTGGAGCAGCTTCGCGC
>JAQXJH010000083.1 GCA_029008595.1 Bacillota bacterium | reverse complement strand
ATTTGATTGCGTCGATGCCGGATCCTTACACGGTACTGAAATATGAGCATCACGAGGAATTTCAGGCGTTTTTTGAGCATTACAATGCAGATTTTATCAAAAAGATGATTTTACCCAATGCCGTCTGCGGGGAATCATTGAACAGCCGGATGCTGCAGTATCTGCAGGAGCATTACAGTGACCCCAATTTTTCGCTGCAGCAAATGGCTGATGATTTTAAACTGACCCCGATTACGCTCAGCAAGCAATTTCTCGAATTCAACGGTCAGACTCCAAGCGACTATATGACCAACTTCCGTATTGAAGCCGCAAAGCGTTTGCTCACGACGACAGATCTGAGCGTCAATCAGATTGCGGCGGAGGTAGGATACTATAATGTAAACAGCTTTATCCGGCGGTTTGGGCAGATAACGGGCGTCACTCCGGGCAAATTCAAATCCCAGATTACTAAAAAACAGTAGCCCTTCAGCACAAACTTATGGTACGGGTATTGGCCGGTCAGCTTTTCCGTCGCGTCCGCCGGGAACGCAAAGAGCGCAAAAAAATAAGGCCGGATGATTTTACTCATCAAGCCTCCTGAAAAACCACCGATTGATATTCACTTCGAATGTTCGTTTGTTACACCTCAAAAAAGAGGCCGCCGCAGAAAGAAGACTCTGCAGCGGCTTCTGGCTTTTTGTGCGGACGAAATTTATTCGAACATGACATCTTCCATCAGCGCCCCGCGGTAGCCGTAATCGTACGCCCACTTTGCGGCGTCCAGAACAAGTTCGCGGAATTTAGGAATATACGCGACATAATCCGGATGGAAATACTGTTCGTGGATCATCAGCTCCATGAAACCGCTGCGGTGCGGATCGGCCCGGATGGACTCCAGTGTGGGGATCAGATCTTCGTACCGGATGGTATTGAGAACAAGATCGATCCGGCCATGCATCACGTCTTCTTCGGTGTTCATCCAGAAGTCGCGCCCGCCGACGTGTGCGGTCAGATCCGGCGGATAATAATACGCGACGAACGGAGCGCCGTCCTTTATTTCAAAATAGCCTGTGATCCCCCGATAGCCCTTTGCACGCAGCGCGCGGATACCGCCGATGCTGCATTCGCCCCAATGGACGGTACAGACCTTTGCCAGCGTTTTTTCACCCGCAAAACGGATGATCTCCGCATGAATCTTTTCGGCGTCCTGTGTGATGCGCTTCATGTTGGTGTGCTGATACGGCTTATCCGGATGCTCCTGATGTGCATGAAAGGAGAGATGCAGCCAGTCGGAATTTGCTTCCCACTCGGCCCTGAACCGATCCGTCATCATGGAGAGATTGAAATAATCGCGACGGACGGAAAAACCGGGCATGTCGTCGGTTTCATAGAACAGATTCAGGTGTACCGAAGCGCCGTATTTGTCGTGAGCCTCTTTGTAAACAGCCAGATACGGATTTTCAAAAATCGATTGATAAACATCCTGATTCTTTGTGATGTCCTGCAGGAACAGAATGTTGTCATCGGAGGAGATGCGGTATTTGCCGACGGCGCTGCGAAAATCATAGACAGCGATCCGGTCGCAGTTTTCGCGGCAGTTCATATCCTCGGCGAAAAGGGTCGTGCGGCGTCCCTCCAGAGCAACGTCTGCCTCAAAGTATCTCCCGTTGAAAAAAGCTTTTTCTTCATTGATGTAGAGATCGGCGTCGGGCGCAGCGGCAACCAGCGCTTTTACGACAAGCCTGTCGTCCTGTTCGATGCCGTCATACTGATTCAGGCAGTCGCCGTCGATCGGAAAAACAAAATGAACCGGTTTGCGCAGGGAAAAATAATCCTTCATCCAAATCAGATCCTTTTTTTTCAGTATGGATGGTTTGACAAAAAGTTTTTCTAAAAGGGAAGAGGAAAACAGCAGGTGTTTTCCTCTTCCGATTTCTTTCTGTGATGCCTGCTGCCGAAACCGGCGTCAGGCGATTGAATGGTCCGGTGGCTTCTGCGTTCTGTTACCAGTCGCGCGAATCGGGGACGGAAAGCCACTTTCCGCCTTCCAGAACGGACTGCTGGCTGATCAGGCCGGGCAGCGTCATGTCGAGTGCGGCATGCACGTCGATCGAAACCTTTCTGCCGTCATAAAGCGTGTTGATGTAGTCGATCATTGTGATCACATCGGCGCCGGCATGACCGCTGCGGTCGTTTTCGTCCGCGTGCTCACGCCAGAGATCCGGGACAAACCGTTCTTCGTGTTTGGCAAGCTCATCCCACTTTTCTGCTTCGCTGATGCCGTCAAGCCAGATCTCGTCGCGTTCTGTTACAGACTGAAACACGCCTTTGCTGCCCTCGAGCAGATAGTTGAGTCCGTAAGGGCGGGGAGAGGAAAGGTTGTTTTTGATTTTGATCAGGCGGTTCTTCTCTGTTTTGCAGAGCATAATATAGCTGTTGTCGCGCTGCAGAGGATTACCGTCCAGATCTGTCATGTTCCGGCCGCTGCCTGCGCAGCAGACGCTGGCAACGCGGTCGTTTGCAAACCAGGAAAGGATCGGCCCGAGCGAATGTGTGCCGTAAGTGATGCCGCCGATGTCGTAAAGCCATTTTTTCCGCCACGGTGTTTCCGTGATCAGCTTCCGGCAGTCGTGATTATATTCGCCCTCGGCATAAAATACTTCGCCGAGCAGACCTTCGCGCACCATGTTGCGCACAACCATGCAGGGACGCAGGTAATTGCAGTTTTCGCCCATCATGTACTGCGCTTTGGAACGCTTACAGGCGGCAACCAGCTGACGGCATTCGTCAACGGAAACGGCGGCTGTCACTTCGCTGAACACATGGATGTTCTTTTCCAGCGCGGCCAGCGTCTGAGGGACATGAAGCGGCATCGGAGTGCCGATGATGACCGCGTCAAGATCCTCGTGTTCCAGCATCTCTTCGTAATCGGTATAGCGCCGGACGTCCGGTAGATCCTTCATGGATTCGGCCATTGCCTCTTCGCGGAGGTCGCAGACGGCGGCGAGCCGGGCGCGTCCGGTAATTCTGAACGCGTCAAGAAACGCCTTCGGGCGGCCGCCGATCCCGACGATACCGAAATTGAGCAGTTCCTTCGTCAACCGAAATATCCCCCTTGCCGGAGCTTCTGATTATCCCAGAGCCTTCTTGTTTTCTTCGTACACTGCGTTGTAAGCGTCGATAACGATTTCGGGGTTGAGCTTTTTGTAGCCTTCCACCTGCTCGGCATACGTCGCTTCAAAGTCTTTCGACATGACCAGTTCAACGGCCGCCTTGTTTCTGTAGTCGATCAGCTGCTGGGCAAGCTTGCCTTCGGCAGAGGTCGGGTCAAGAATGGTGGTATTCACAACGCCGCTCTTGACGTACTCAATATCAAAGCGATCATTCTCAAACCAGATGTCTTCCTCAATGGTCCAGCCGTAATGGCCGTACGCTTCTTTTTCGCGGTCGGACATGGTCTCAAGATTGAACGTCTCGCTGCGCCACATCTGATAATACTGTCCGGTCGCGTCCTTGATGCCGACCGTACCGAGGAACTGGAAGGCGTCGATGCCCTGCTTGTAATCGTATTTGCTGTCCTGCCGGTAATTTTCGATCATCTCGGTCGTCGGGGTGCGGACGCCGTCCTTATCGACGGTGTAATGCACGCCTTCAATGCCCCAGCCGCTCAGGATCTGGCCTTCGTCGGTGGAGAAGAAATCGAGCAGTTCCATAATGCGTTCCGGATCTTTTGCGTTCTTCGTGATCGCTTGGCTGCTCCAGACGTAGCTCTGCATTTCGCGGAAGCAGCGGTTTTCACCGGCGTCGATCTGATCCTGAGACATGACAGGCATCCAGACATATTCCATTTCCGGCGTACCGGCATCGCGGAAACCGGCGTTTGCCGAGCCGTTGAACCAGCCGGTGTACCAGACGGAGAGCGCACGGCCCGAAACGGTCTTTTCGCCTGTCTGCTCGGACAGGTCGGAGAAGCATTCCGGATCCAGGATGCCTTCCTGATACAGGCGGTTGAAGAAACGGAAGGAGGATTTGACGTATTTGTTCAGGAAATAATCCTCAAAGTTATCTTCCTTGTTGTTGTAGATCACGGCGCCGTTGCCGCCGAGAGCGGTGTAACCGGCTTTTTCATACATGATCGGCATAACGCCCTGAATCCCGTAAGACTCTGCGCCGGGCAGCGTCATTCCGACGGTGGGCTGGCCGTTGACCTCCGGAAACGTTTCCAGACCTTTTTTCAGAACGCTGATATACTCGTCTTCCGTCAGAACGTTCGGCCAGCCGGCGGCTTCCAGAACGTCGCTGCGGAT
>JAQXJH010000082.1 GCA_029008595.1 Bacillota bacterium | reverse complement strand
CCGCAGCAGAATCCTCTCGCCGCTCTGTTCGGCCATTCGCGCGGCAAAGAAGATTCGCTGCTAGGCGCTCTGTTCGACGGTGACAGTGAACGCACCCTGCTGATCGTCCTGCTGATGATCCTGATCGATGACCAAAGCGATCTTTCGCTGATCCTTGCGCTGCTGTACCTGATCCTGTAACCGGCTGCCGCAAAAGCAGTCCGCCGCACGAAAAAAACGCGCCTTGCAGAAACACGTTCGCTCTGCAGGCGCGGCTTTCTTTATTTTTGGTGCGGATCTGGGTCGTGTTCCTGCCGGATTCAGCCTTCCTCCGGCGAACGGATCGCGGAAATATACTGCAGTTGGGTATCCTCGTCATAGGAGATCTCGTATTCCAGATACTTGATCACGCGCAGTCTGGTTTCGTTCTCCGTCTGAATAATTTCTTCTTCTGCTGCGGCGGGGGAGGAATCGGCCGTCTGCGACACCGTCGGGATCGTGCTGTCCACATTATCGGCAAGCACACAGTACGCCACCCGCAGCGTTGCCACATCGCCCTTGTTCCGTACCGAAACCGTGTACGGCTGATACGTTCCCACATTGCCGATCAGCGGAACGTGGTAGGTATCGGTCGCCTCATCATAGCTGATGGTGCCTTCGGCCATTCCTTCTTCTGCACCGGAACCGGGCAGGTAAATATCCGCCGGGGTCAGAATGCAGTTCACGCCGAACAGCTTGACCGCGTTGGAGCGCACCAGCTCACCCGAAAAGATCATCCGCGCATGATCGTCGTATTCGTTGACGGATGCGGCGTTTTCGAACACGGTTTTCCAAACGGCCGCCTGCAGCAGCATTTCCTTGTCTGCGGCATCGAGCGATTCAAACGGTTCCGGATCCAGCATGACCACCGGCGTCAGATATGTGTCATAGGTGCGCTCGGTGGAATCATCCGTCACCTTGTCGTAAATATAGCGATAGGCCTGCATCCCAATGAAGATCAGCCCGACGAGCGCCAGACAGAGCACCAGCGTTCCCATCGGGATGCCGTACCAGCGGCGGCGATGCTTTTTGGCAGGCGGGGCAGTATTCTCCCCGTTCCGGCGGCTTTCCTCCTCCAGCTCACGATCCATCGGCAGTTCGACCGTGACTTCCGATTCCTGAAACCGCAGCTGTTCGTCAAGGTTCTCCTCGCTGTCGTCCTGCGCAAAATCGTTGGCATTCAGCACAAACGGAGAAGGCCGGTCGAGCAGCCGCTTTTTCTTTTCCGGCTTTTTTTCGGCGGATCCGGCAGATTCGCCGCCTCCGGCCACTTCCGCCTTTTCCGCCTCGCTGCGCTCTTCCTCGCTCAAAGCGAACGGAGAAGTCTGCTGCAGCAGTCCCTTGCGGCCGCTTTTTTCCGCAGCCGCATCTGCCGCCTCTCCGGACGCCTTTTTGTTCCGTTTTTCTTTCATGTGGAGATCGCCTTCCTTTCTGCAACCGGCAGAATTCCCTGTTCTGCCGTCTTTCTTCCGTTCAGCGGATCTGGCCGTCGCCCTCGATCAGATATTTGACCGAGGTCAGCTGCTCCAGACCCATCGGTCCGCGGGCATGCAGCTTTTGCGTGGAGATCCCGATCTCGGCGCCAAGCCCGAATTCACCGCCGTCGGTAAAACGCGTGGAAGCATTGACGTAGACAGCGGCGGAATCCACTTCCTGCTGAAAGCGGCGGGCAGCGGAATAATCCTGTGTCAGAATGGCTTCGCTGTGCCCGGTGGAATACTTTGCGATGTGCTCCAGCGCCTCGTCGAGCGAGCCTACCACGCGCACGCCCAGAATATAATCGAGATATTCCCGGCCCCAGTCCTCTTCCGTCGCCGGGACAACGCAGCTGCCCAGGATTTCGCGTGTTTCGGGGCAGCCGTGAATGACAACGTTTTTGGTGTCGAGCGCCGCCTTGATCTTCGGGAGCACCTTCTGCGCGGCGGCGCGGTGGACAAGCACCTTTTCGCACGCATTGCAGACCGAGGGGCGTGACGCCTTGGCATTCAGAATGATCTTCGCCGCCTGATCGGGATCGGCGGAGGCATCGACATAAATGTGGCAGTTCCCGGCGCCCGTCTGGATCACGGGGACGCGCGCCTGCTCCACAACGGCGCGGATCAGCCCTGCTCCTCCGCGCGGGATCAGAACATCGAGATACTGCGTCAGGTTCATCATCTCGGCGGCAGAGGCGCGGGAGGTATCCTGCACCAGCTGCACACAATCGGCCGGAAGCCCCGCCTGCTCCAGCGCGCCGCGGATCACCGCAGTGATGCTGCGGTTGGAACGGATGGCTTCTTTTCCGCCGCGCAGAATGACCGCGTTCCCGGCTTTCAGGCAGAGGGCCGCCGCGTCCGCCGTAACGTTGGGACGGGCTTCAAAAATAATGCCGATCACACCGAGCGGCACCGTGACCTTTGTGATGCGCATGCCGTTGGGGTGCGTTGTTCCGCCGACCGGCCTGCCGACCGGATCCGGAAACGAGGCCACCGCCCGCATTCCTTCGGCCATACCGGCGATCCGCGCCGGAGAAAGCGCCAGCCGGTCCAGCAGCGATTCCGTCAGCCCGGCTTCTCTTCCCGCGGCAAGATCCAGCCGGTTTTCGGCAAGGATCTCCTCCTGATGCGCCGTCAGCGCTTCGGCGGCAGCAAAAAGCGCCGCGCTTTTTTTTGCGCCCTCGCGGGCAAGCACACGGGCAGCCGCCTTTGCGCGGGCGCCCATCTGTTCCATTTCCGTCATCTTCAGCATCCTCCTTGGCCGGTCATTGCTCTGCATCGTTTGTCTGCCGGCAGAACCGCGTTCCCACCGGCAGCCCTGCCACGGCGTCATAAAGCAGTTTTGGCTGATCGCCTCGGATAATAATCACGTCGATGCCGTTCTGATTTGCCATTTGTGCGGCGTGAACCTTGGTGAGCATACCGCCCGTTCCCCGGGCGGAGCCGCTTCCTCCTGCCAGCGCAACGATCTCCGGTGTAACCTTTCTGACCTCCGGAATGCGTTTGGCATCCGGGTTTTTGCGCGGGTCGGAATCATAAAGGCCGTCGATATCGGTCAGAATGATCAGCTTCTGCGCCTCCGCAAGGTGGGCGACGATGGCGGAAAGGGTGTCGTTATCGCCGAAATTGGCGCCGACCAGCTCGTCGATCGCAACGGTATCATTTTCGTTCACGACCGGAATGATCCCCATGGAAAGCAGCGTATGGAGCGTATTGACAACATTCTGCTTGGAATGCTCATTTTCCACCACGTCGCGGGTCAGCAGCACCTGCGCGACCGTGTGGTTGTATTCTCCGAACATTTTATCGTACATGAACATCAGTTCGCACTGCCCGACCGCAGCGACCGCCTGTTTCTGTTCCGTCTCGCGCGGCCGTTCCGCCAGCCCGAGCTTGCCCACGCCGACGCCGATCGCCCCCGAGCTGACGAGAACCA
This sequence comes from Bacillota bacterium, assembly GCA_029008595.1. GTDB lineage: Bacteria > Bacillota > Clostridia > Oscillospirales > Acutalibacteraceae > CAKXIK01. The sequence goes on along the minus strand of JAQXJH010000082.1, from coordinate 574 downwards.
TCCGGTTGCCCGCGTTCTGCAGGTCGCTGAGAACGCGCGCCAGCTGCTCGATGCGGCGGATATTCAGTTTTCCGTTTTCATAGGTCAGGGTGGAGGTGCCGACCTTGACCACGATGCATTGTCCGATAAAATCTTCCATCATATTCCAGACCTTTCCGATCGGATCCTGCTGCGGATCCGGATTCATTGGCAAAAAACACGCGAAAAATCTTCCGCGTCATAGGCAAAACAATCGATCGTCTGCGCAAACGGCTCCACCGCTTCCGCGCAATCCCGAAAAAGCGGATCGCCCAGCGCCAGGATCGGTTCCATAGCGCAGCCGCCCAGCTCTGCCTGAGCGCGGCGGGCTTCCCTGGCGATCCATTGTACCGGACAGCCGTTTTCCCGCAGTTCACGCGCAGCGCCCAGTTCCCCGGGCTGCTGCCCCGTCAGAGCAGCCAGCAGCTCCCGCACCGGCGCTGCACTTTGCTCCGGCAGCCGTTCCAGCCATTGCAGCAGCGCCGCCCACTCATGATCCGGGCACGCGACGCCCGTTTCCGGCGCATAGTAGCGGTACAGCATCGGCGAGGCAAAA
>JAQXJH010000081.1 GCA_029008595.1 Bacillota bacterium | reverse complement strand
CCGCTGGCAAAAACGGCGAACACCGGAATACCGATCTCACCGATCAGCAGATAGACCACTTCGGCCAGAAAAGCCAGCTTTTTTTCAAGCAGGGCGCCGGTCAGAAAGACACCGAGCACCAGCAGCGAAACCGGAACCGTCGTCATCGGCATCGGCACCGAGATCACCGCGCAGACAGCCGTCAGCGCCGTAAAAAGCGCCGTGAAAACCAGATCGACCACGCGTAATTTTTTCTTTGCTCCTGTTGTCATGATAATTCCCCCTGCATGATGTGAAACTTTAACGATGACATTGTATCATACGGGAGGTTTATTGTCAACTTAAAAAATATTTAGGTTAACAATCTCCGGACTGCACATAATCTTCGATGCCCGTGATGCTTCCACCACGCAGATACACCCGGGGCACGCGGCGCGATACCGCACAGACAAGCTCGTAATTGATGGTACCGACCAGACGGGCCAGCTCTTCAAAGGTAATTTCGTCTTCGCCGTCGCGCCCGACGAGCGTTACCGTGTCCCCTTCACAGACGCCGGGAATACCGGTTACATCGACCATCATCTGATCCATGCAGATCCGCCCGATGATCGGCGCACGGCAGCCGCGGATCAACACGCTCCCACGCGAGGAAAGACTTCTGGAATAACCGTCCGCATAGCCCACCGGTACCGTAGCGACCGTGACCGGATGTTCTGCCGCATAGGTGCGGCCGTAGCTGACCGTGCTGCCCGCGGGGATCGTTTTGAGCAGCGCCACAACGGAGCGCAGCGCCATAACAGGCTGCAGCGGCAGGATCCCGCCGAGGGCATCGTCCGGCAGCAGACCGTACAGAATGATCCCGGGACGAACCATATCGAGATTCGTCTGCGGATAACAAAGGATCGCGCCGCTGTTGTCGCAGTGGTGCCAGCGGAACGTGATTCCCCGCTCCTTCAGCGCGGCAATCATCTTCCAGAATGCATTGTACTGCCCGTTTGTAAACTCCTCACCGGTTTTGCCGGCATCGGCAACCGCAAAATGCATAAAGATTCCATTGACATCAAGCCCCGGCAGACGGCAGGACGCTGCCGCTTCTTCGATTGTTCCGGCGTCCCGCTCCGGCGATTGAAAGAAAAAGCCGACGCGGCTCATGCCGGTATCGATCTTCAGATGCGCGCTGACCGTTACGCCTGCCTTTTCTGCTTCCCGCGAAAGCGACGCCGCATAACCGGCGGAAAGCAGCGCCTGCGTGATCCGGTCTTTTGCAAGCTCTGCCGCGCGCTCCGGCGGCGTATAGCCTAAAATCAGCACCGGCCGCACGATTCCTGCCCGGCGCAGCTCCTGCGCTTCCTCCAGATTGGACACTGCAAACCAGTCGGCTCCCAGCCTCTGCAGTTCGGGCGCAATATTTTTTGCTCCGTGGCCGTAAGCGTCCGCCTTTACGATCGCCGCCAGAGCTGCGGCGGGATCCGTCTGCCGGCGGATCTCGTGAAAATTATGTTCCAGCGCATTCAGATCAATTTCCGCCCAAGTGCGGCGGAGATAAGACTGCTGCATCATCTGATCAATCCTTTCCTTCCGCAGCGGAACGAAATTCTGTGCTGCGGCTTTTTCATTATAGGCCGCTTCGCCGGTTCCGTCAACCGCTCCGGCAAAAGAAAATGCCGGCAGCCGGGCACACCACAAACAAAACCGCGGCACTGCCGGAAGCAGACCGCGGTTTTGTTTGCTGCAAATGATTATCTGGAGGATGCTCCGGAGGACATCCCGTTGTGGGAAGACGTTCCATTGTGCGATGATCCGTCGTTGTGAGAGGACACACCGCCGTGGGAAGAAAGATCCGAACGGGACGAAACGCCGCTTTCGGGCAGAAGGCTCTGCGCCGGGGAGCTGCCCGGCACGGAAGACGGCCCGGACTGTGCAGAAGAAGCCGGCATCATGGAAGAAGCATGTGAACTGCTGCTGCCGTCGCCGCCGCAGGCGGTAAAAGAAAAAAACACCGCCGCAGCAAGCAGAAACAAGAGCACTTTTTTCAAGAGTATTTCCCCTTTCTCCGCTGCCGTTTGGGGCAAAAGGCGGAACTGATCTTTCGGGCAACCGGCGCTGTACACGCCAATTGCACCGATAGTATTCCGCAGCGGGAAAAGGATTATTCTTTTTTATTTTTGATTTTTCAGCGAACGGTTGATCGCGCAGAGGATGCCGCGCATGGACGCCCGCGTAATGTTTCCGGAAATTCCGACGCCGAAAATCGGGCTGCCGTCCGGCTGTTCCAGCGCAATATAGGCCGCCGCCTTGGAATCGGAACCGATGGAAATGGCGTGCTCATGGTAAGACAGGAATTTGAAGCCGCTCAGGCCCATGTGCGCCAACGCACTGAAGAACGCGTCGATTGGGCCGTTTCCGGAGCCTTCCACAGCGATCGGAGCACCGTTTTTCAGGATCGTTCCGGTAAAATGCGAAAGCGTATCGTCGTGCTCGTGTTCTTCGGCATTGTCGTCAATCTTATATTTTCCGAGCTGATAGGGCGCGTTGACAGAAAGATATTCTTTTTCAAACAATGCATAGACCTCGTCTGCCCCAAGCTCTTTACCGGTACGGTCGCATTCCGCTTTGACGATCGCACCGAATTCGGGATGCATTTCCTTCGGCATTGCGAACCCGAAATTGTTCTGCATCACAAATGCCGCGCCGCCCTTGCCGGACTGGCTGTTGATCCGGATGACCGGCTCATATTCGCGGCCGACATCTGCCGGATCGATCGGAAGATAAGGAACCTCCCAATATTCCGAATGGTGCTCTTCCATATAGTGATAGCCCTTGTTGATCGCGTCCTGATGCGAACCGGAAAAGGCTGTGAAAGCCAGCTTTCCGGCATAGGGCTGACGCTCGTGCACCTGCATCTTGGTCGACGCCTCATACACCTCACGGATCTCGTCGATATGGCTGAAGTCCAGTCTGGGATCTATCCCCTGCGTATACATATTGAGCGCCGTGGTGACAATATCCAGGTTGCCGGTGCGTTCGCCGTTGCCGAAGAGCGTGCCTTCCACCCGCTGCGCGCCTGCCAGCATGGCAAGCTCTGCACAGGCAACGCCCGTTCCGCGGTCGTTGTGGGGATGTACGCTGATGATGGCGCTTTCCCGGTTCGGGAGATGGGAAATGAAATATTCGATCTGGTCGGCGTAAGTATTCGGCGTACACATTTCGACCGTATTCGGCAGATTCAGGATCACCGGATTTTCCGGCGTGCTGCCGAGAGTTTCCATGACGCGTGCGCAGATCTCGACCGCATTATCCATTTCAGTGCCGGAAAAGCTTTCCGGCGAATATTCATAGCGGAAATTCGTTCCGCAGCCGGCTGCTTCTTCCGTCAGTTCCCGAACCAGCCTGGCGCCTTCCACGGCGATGTCGATAATGCCCGCCATGTCCTTTTTGAACACGACCTTGCGCTGCAGGGTCGAAGTGGAATTATAAAAATGAATGATCACATTTTTTGCACCGCGAACCGCTTCAAACGTCTTTTTGATCAGATGCGGACGCGCCTGAACGAGCACCTGCAGCCAGACGTCGTCCGGAACAAGGTTCTGTTCGATCAGCGTGCGGCAGATCTCATATTCCGTTTCGGACGCCGACGGAAAACCGATCTCGATCTCTTTGAAACCGATCTGAATCAACGTCCGGAAAAAGTTCAGTTTTTCTTCCAGATTCATCGGCGTTACAAGCGCCTGATTGCCGTCCCGCAGATCGACAGAGCACCAGTCCGGCGCTTTGGTGATCGCGTTGTCGGGCCATTTGCGTTCTGTCATTCTGACAGGAACGAACGGACGATACTTTTTGTACGAAGGATTCATAACAAACACTGCCTTTCTTCTGCACCCCGGGTGCGCTTTGGTGCGGAGCAGGCCTGCTGAGTATAAAAAAACCCGCTCCTATTCTTTCAAACAGGGGCGAGGATTATTCCACGCGGTACCACCCTAATTCAGCTGTATCAAACAGCCCTCAGACCTCCAGCAAGGCCAGACCGATAACGCAGTCACACGGCGCACCCTACAACATTCAGGCACGCGGCTCAGGGATGAGCTATCCATACAGGCAGCGTCTCCGGTTTGCACCAACCACCGGCTCTCTTTGCACAACAGCACTGTATCTTGTTCCCGTCAAAGCCTTTTCAGATGGGAATATTCAACTTTGTGTTCAATTATATGCACCTTTTTTGTTTTTGTCAAGCCCCGGCCGCAAAATTAATTGCGGCCGGAACGTTCAGCTGCCCTCTGCCGGTGTATCCCGCGTTACATTGCGGATCCAACGGTCTGAACGCAGGCGGAAAAATGCAATAAACACTTTGAGAATCTGGTCGATCCGCGTGAAGAAAAAGACGACCGGCGCGGGAACATGCCAGACAAACGCGCCCAGAGCACACAGCGGGATCACGATCAGCCAGCCGCAGATCAGATTGACATTCAGCACGAAATTGACATCTCCTGCGCCACGGTTGATCCCCTGGAAGCAGCCGGCCGCATAACCGGTTCCCCAGATGGTGAGCGCGCCGAAAAACAGATACTGCCGCGCCAGCTCCTTGACGGAATCGGAGACGTTATAAAATGAGATCGCAAAATCACGGATAAAATACGTCAGCAGCGCCGCACCGATCCCAAGGCAGAAGAAAAGCACCTGGATCGTTTTGGCATATTGCCGCGTCAGATCGTAACGCTTTGCCCCGACGCTCTTTCCGACCAGCACACCGGAAGCCGAAGCCAGCCCGGTGACAAACATCATCGCCAGCTGAAGCACTACATCCGCAATGCTGTTGGCTGCGACGGCATCCGTCCCCAGACGCCCCATGATCATCTGCTTGCCGGTGTTCACCATTCCCCAGAGCACATCTGCCGCCATCATCGGAACGCCGTATTTGATGTAATCGACCCACATTTCCTTTTTGCCGCGCAGCAGATCCACCGGACGAAGATGAAGCTTGCTGTCAAACAAGGCGAGATAAATGACCACGACCATCAGCTCGCAGGCCCGCGTGATCACTGTGGACAGCGCCGCACCGCGAATGCCCATGGCCGGAAAGCCGAATTTTCCGAAGATCAGCACATAGTTGCCGATCAGATTCATCACAAACGAGCAGCCGGAGATCACAAGCGAAATGCGCACGATCTCAACATTGCGCAGCATGATGACAAAGTTTTCCGTAACGGCATACAGCAGATACGAAAAGGCCACCATCGTCAGATATTCCGGAGCACGGTCGATCAGCACCTGATTATTGGTGAGAACGGACATCAGCGCTTTCGGGAAAAAGAACGCGCCGATAAAGAACAGCAGGGCGATGCCGAAGCTGGCCTGAAAGCCGATCGCAAAAATATTCTTGATACGCGCCATATCTTTCTTGCCCCAGTATTGGCTGATCATCACGGCGGTTCCGGAGGAGACCCCTTTGATAAACATCATCATGAAAACGCTGATCTGATTGCCAAGCGAAACGGCGCTCAGCGCCTCTTCGCCCAACGCACCGACCATGACGGTATCCGTCATATTGACCCCGAACGAGATCAGACTCTGAAACGCCGCCGGCAGCGCGATCAGCAGCAGAGACTTGTAAAAATTTTTATCACGCACCATCAGCATGACTGATTTCTCCTTGTTGATCCGTAGAAAATGTGATTACTCCTGCACCTGAAAGAATTCGATCTGTTCGCCGTCAGGCCCGTAAACAAAAGCGATGACCGCAGGAAGCGGCGGCTGCGAGGGCAATGTTACCGGGGCTGGCTCCTTTTTTTCGGCAGCTCCCGCCTGCAGCGCGCACCGGTATGCGGCGGCGGCGTCCGCCACATGGAACGCAAGATGAAAATAGGCGCCGCAGGTTTTGTCTTCCGGCGCTGTTCCTGTGCAGTCGGAAAAAATCTCCAGACAGGTTCCGTCACCCGTATCCATCATTGCAATGGTTCTGTCGCCGGATTTCCAGCGGCGCACCGTTACAAAGCCCAGCTGCTCATAAAATTTCAGCGAACGCTCCAGATCGCTGACACCGAGCGCAATGTGATAAACACCGCAGCCCGGAATCACTTGATTTGCCATTTTGCAAGACCCCTTCCCTTTTGATTGATTGATATGATTGTACGGTGTGCCCGGCGGTTTGTCAATGAGAAGATTCGACGGATTTTTTATTGAATTTTCTCGGAATTCTGTTTTTCGGAGCCGTGTACAACTCCGCAAGCAGCGGCATATTTGTCGCGAGGACTTCTGAAGAAGCTGTTTTATCGGAAGGATGCTGTCCCATATCGATCTGCCTGCGCCGCGCAGCCGCCGGATTAACAGAAACCGGATTGTTTTCTTCTGAAAATAATGATATACTAACCTTACTTTCAAAACAAAGGATGATGCCCCGATGAAGGATGGTTTTTTGCGGGTGGCCGCAGCTACGCCGCAGATTCAGACCGCTAACTGCGCGTTGAACGCCAACGCCGTTGCCGAACTTGCCAGACAGGGAGCTGCCGAAGGCGCAAAGCTGATCGTTTTTCCGGAGCTTTGCCTGACCGGATACACCTGCGGTGATCTGTTCGCTCAGCAGACCCTGCAGCGCGGCAGCGAACAGGCGCTGCGCTCTCTTTGCGAACAGACGGAATCTTTTGATACGGTGCTGGTGGTCGGTCTGCCGTTGGAATACGGAACGCGGCGCTACAACTGCGCGGCTGTTCTGCTGCACGGCCGGGTGCTTGGCGTGGTGCCGAAAAAGAATATTCCGAATTACGGAGAATTTTATGAATACAGGCATTTTGCACCGGGCATCTCCGGTGCGGAACTGACGCTGAACGGAGAAACCGTTCCGTTCGGCTGTGATCTGCTGTTTGCGTGCAGCAGCATGCCGGAATTTGTGCTGGGCGTTGAGATCTGCGAGGATCTTTGGGTACCCGAGCCGCCCTCCGGCGCGCTTTGCGCTGCAGGAGCAACGGTGATCGCCAACCCTTCTGCCAGCGACGAGGTGATCGGAAAAAGCGATTACCGGCGCGCGTTAGTGACCGGTCAGTCGGCGCGCACCGTCGGAGCCTATATTTACTGCGACGCGGGAGAAGGCGAATCCAGTACGGACATGGTTTTTTCCGGCGATGACCTGATCGCGGAAAACGGCACTCTGCTGGCGCGTTCCAAACCGTTTACCCCCGGAATCATTTTTGCCGATCTTGACCTGCAGCGGCTGCAGGCGGAACGCCGCCGCATGACCACTTTTCCGCAGAGCAGCGAAATGCGCACCGTCAGCTTTGCGCTGCGGACAGAAACGCTCGCGCTGCGCCGCGTGATCGACCCGCATCCGTTTGTACCGGCCGACACCAACGACCTGAAACGCCGCTGCGAGGAGATCCTGAACATGCAGGCGGCCGGTCTGCGCGCGCGGCTGCGCCACACACACGCCAGATCGGCAGTCGTCGGTCTTTCCGGCGGGTTGGATTCCACGCTGGCGCTGCTGGTAATGACCCGTGCATTCGACAGCCTCGGTCTGGACCGAAGCGGCATTCTTGCCGTTACGATGCCGTGCTTCGGTACGACCGCACGCACCAGAAGCAATGCGCAGCTTCTGGCGGAAGCCATCGGCTGCAGTTTTCGCGAGGTTCCGATTGCGGACGCTGTACGCGTACACCTGAGGGATATCGGCCACGATGAGACGACGCTGGACGTCACTTATGAAAACGCACAGGCACGCGAACGCACACAGGTGCTGATGGATCTTGCCAATCAGAGCGGCGGGCTTGTCATCGGCACCGGAGACCTTTCGGAGCTTGCTCTCGGCTGGGCAACCTACAACGGCGACCACATGTCGATGTACGGCGTCAATGCATCGGTTCCGAAAACGCTGGTGCGCCATCTGGTGGCTTATGCCGCTTCACAGGATGAATCGCTTTCCGCTGTACTGCTCGATATTCTGGCAACTCCGGTCAGCCCGGAGCTTCTGCCGCCGAAGGACGGGGTCATCTCTCAGCAGACGGAAAACATTGTGGGGCCTTATGAACTGCACGATTTCTTTCTGTATTATATTGTGCGGTTCGGTTTTGCGCCGGGGAAGGTTCTTCGTCTTGCGACCCATGCGTTCCGCGGTGTTTATGACAGAGCGACCATTCTCGGGTGGATGAAGACCTTTTACCGCCGCTTTTTTGCACAGCAGTTCAAGCGTTCCTGCCTGCCGGACGGTCCCAAAGTCGGTTCCGTTACGCTTTCTCCGCGTTCCGACTGGCGCATGCCGAGCGACGCTTCGGCGGCTTTGTGGCAGGACGAACTGGAACGCCTGTGACCCCCATGCCTGACATTGCAATAAAACCAGAAAAGCCGCATTGGTCAACCGGAAAACCGGAGCCAGTGCGGCTTTATTACTGATCAAGGGGAGAACGGATTCCTTCCGGAATCGGGTCGGAATATGCCGGTAAACGGATCCGCCGGCTCCGGAGAGCTGACAAAAAAACACTCATCGAAATCTGATCCTTAAAAATCGGATTTCAATGAGTGTTTATCTGGTCGAGGCGATGTGATTCGAACACACGGCCTCTGCGTCCCGAACGCAGCGCTCTACCAAACTGAGCCACGCCTCGACATTTTTCCGCCGCCGCAGCTTCTGCAGCGAACATTTGATATTATATCAGGCAAGCAGACGTTTGTCAAGGTTTTTTTTAAATTAATTAAAAAACAAATTGTCCCGTTTAACGGATGATAAAACCGGAGCACCAAAGCATACTGAAAACGTCAGCGGGAACGGATCGTGATCTCCCCTGAATTCAGGGTATAAAGCTCCCCCTGCTGCCCTCTGGCCAGCAGATAGCCGTGGTCATCAATATCCACTGCCGTTGCCGGAGTTCCGTCGTGTCCGCCGCCGAAGATCTGAATCGCGCGGCCGAGGACGCATGAGCGGGAACGGTATTCCTTCAAATAATCCCCCGAGGAAAAAACGGGAAGAATATCGGCGATCTCGTCCGCCAGAGCAGCAGCCATTCGGTTGCGGTCGTACCTTTTTCCGGTTACGCTGAAGAGCGAACCGGCGCGGCTGCGAAATTCTTCCGGAAAATCCTCCTCTTTGTTATTGACGTTGATCCCGATCCCGACAACGATATATTCAAAGGATCCGTTTTCCATATTGGTGACCGCATCGGTCAGAATGCCGCAGACCTTTTTTCCGCCAAGATAGACGTCATTGATCCATTTGATCTGCGCACGCGGTTCGCCGCCGGTAATCCGGTCGATGGCGCGCGCCACCGCAACCGAGGCAGCCGTTGTGATCATTACGGCACGGTCTGCGGCAAGCTCGGACCGGAAAACTACCGTAAAATAGACGCTGGTTCCCGCCGGAGAAAAAAAGCTGCGCCCCCGGCGGCCTCTTCCGCCAATCTGTTCGTCCGCCAGAACGATCGTTCCGGAGGGCGCTCCTTCCAGCGCAAGCTGCTTCGCCGTCTGATTGGTAGATTCCAGCGAATCGTACAGGCGAATCTGATCTGCTGTCGGTTTGCGGCGCAGAAAAGAACGGATGGCCGGCAGGGAGAGCCGGTCACCCTGCTCGACCAGCGTGTACCCCCTATTGGTGACCGCAGAAATCTGATACCCATCGCGGCGAAGTTCCTCGATCGCTTTCCAGACCGCCGTTCTGCTCAGACAAAGCTCCTGTGCCAGCTTTGCACCGGAAAGAGCGCTGCCGCCGCTTTTGATCAGTTGTTCCAGAACAACATCTTTTGTTGACACAGTGCTCCCTCCCCTGAAGATCCTGAAAACTCAGCGTTCATCAAGCGGAACATACATTTTTTTCAGACTGACAGATTTATACGCCGGGCGCATGATCCGGCCGCCGCTGACGGTTTCTTCGATCCGGTGCGCACACCAGCCCGCCATACGCGCGACCGCAAACAGCGGAGTATAAAGGTCGCTGGGAATCCCGAGCATTTCATAGACCAGGCCGGAATAAAAATCGACATTGGCAGAGATCACCTTGGAATCGCCCTTGACGCGCGCAAAAACACCGGGCGCCAGACGTTCCACCCGCTCGAACAGCTGCAGCTGATCGAGCATGCCTTTTTCCTCCGCCAGCTTTCTGGCACGCTTCTTCAATTCCACGGCACGCGGATCCGAAAGAGTGTAAATTGCATGACCCATTCCGTAAATCAGGCCGGAACCGTCCCCCGCTTCCTTCCGCACGATTTTGGCAAGATAGGCGCTGATCTCTTCGTCGTCCGTCCAATCGCGCACCTGATCCTTGATCTCGTTCATCATTTCCATCACACGGTGATTGGCTCCGCCGTGGCGCGGCCCCTTCAGCGAACCGATCGCGGCACCGATCACCGAATAGGTATCCGTTCCGGAGGACGCCAGAACGCGCGCCGCAAACGTGGAATTATTTCCTCCGCCGTGTTCTGCGTGCAGCATCAGGCAAAGATCCAGCAGATGGGCTTCCTCGGCGGTGAATTTCTGATCCGGCCGCAGCGAACGCAGGATGGACTCCGCCGTTCCGTATTCCGGATTGATCTGATGAAAGAACATGCTCTCATGGTCATAATAACGGCGCTTGACCTGATAGGCGTACGACATGATCGTCGGCAGTTTCGCAATCAGATTGATGCTTTGCATCATGATATTTTCCAGAGAAATATCTTCCGGCATATCGTCATATGAATAGAGCGTGAGCACCGCGCGGGCAAGCTTATTCATGATATTGGGCGACGGCGCCTTCATGATCATATCTTCCGCAAAATACGGCGGCAGCTCGCGGCAGCTGTTGATCAGCTGAATAAAGTTTTCCAGCTGGGAACGGGTCGGCAGCGTTCCGAACAGCAGCAGCCAGACGACTTCTTCATAGCCAAACCGCTTTTCCTGCTCTGCGCCGGCAATAATATCACGGATATTGATCCCACGGTAGGTCAGCTCGCCTTCGTCCGGAATCCGTTCGTTGTCGCGGACAACATAGCCATGCACGTTGCAGATCAGCGTCAGCCCGGCCATAACGCCGGTGCCGTCCTGATTGCGCAGGCCGCGCTTGACATCGTACCGTTCAAATTTGGCCGGATCGATGTGGTTATTGATCCGGTATTCATTGCACAAGCTATGGATCGTTTCCCGCTGTTCCAATGTTGCGTTTTCTAACATCCGGCACATCTCCTTTGAAAGAATATTCAAAAAATATAATACTAATTATTCTACTGCAACGTTCTTTTAAAGTCAAGCAGCAGCACGACACGTTTTGGGCGAAGTTTTGGTCTGTAATTCATTTTTCTGTATTTTCAACCTGATTTTTGTGCAAGATTGAATTCTTTTTGCAGCTGCACTTTTAAATTCATTCATAAACAAAGCAAAAAGTAAATAAATGAAAGAAAAAGGGCTGAAAGAAATAAAAAAAATTTGTCCTGACAGAAAGGTCCGGGTGAATCTTCATGAAACAAAAACTGATTTTCATTTCGCTGCTGCTGATCATGATGCTGCTGGTGCCGCTTCTGGCGGTTCCGGCCGGCGGTGAGGCTGCCAAGGCTTCTTCCGCCGGGAAAGCCTCTTCTGACGAACCCGCCTCCTCTGCGGAAACCGTTTCTGCGGACGAGGGTTCCAAAGTCTCCTCCGCCGGTGCAGAGGAAAGCTTTTTCCGGATCCTGGACGAATCCTCCGGAGAGATCATCACCGTGACCGACCGGGAATTTTTGATCGGCGCCGTTGCGGCAGAGATGCCGCTGACGTTCCATGATGAAGCGCTGAAAGCGCAGGCGGTCGCCTGCTGCACGATCTACGACAAAAAGCGCACCGAACAGCGCCTGAACCCGGATCCTTCCCTGAAGGGCGCCGATTTTTCCTGCAATACGGCGCAATGGCAGATCTATGTGACAAAAGAAAAAATGCAGGAACGCTGGGGCGATGCTTTTGAAACGCATTATGCACATCTGCAGCAGGTATGCGGATCGGTCGGCCTGCAGAAGCTGATCTATCAGGGGGAACCGGTTCTGGCGACCTATTACGCCATCTCCGCCGGCCGGACAGAGGCTTCGGAAGACATCTGGGGCGGAAAGCGGGACTATCTGGTCGCCGTGGCCAGCCCGGGCGATCTGCAGGCGCCCGGATATGAAACGACCGTTTCCAAAAGCCGGGACGAAGTGCGCGCGGCCATTCTGAACAAGTGGCCGGACTGCCGGTTGGGCAGCGACCCCGCGCAATGGATCACCGATCCGATCCGCACGGCTTCCGGTACGGTGCGCTCCATTGCGGTCGGTTCGCTGATCGCCACCGGAGAAGAGCTTCGCGCGCTGTTTGGCCTGCGCTCGGCAAACTTTACTCTCAGCTACACCGAAGCAGACGGCTTTGTCTTTACGGTTCACGGTTACGGGCACGGCGTCGGCATGAGCCAATACGGCGCCGATGCCATGGCGCGCGGCGGCGCTGACTACAAAACGATCCTGCAGTGGTATTACCCCGGCACCGAGCTGACAGAATAAAAACCGGGCTGCCTGAATCCATGGCAGCCCTTGCACAATCAGGTATTTTTATCGGTCTGATGAAACTGCTTCAGATTTCCGGTCTTTTTGGACCGTTTGAGCAGCTCGGCGTTCACCTCGTCCGGCGTGATCCCCTGGTCGGCCATCAGTACCGTAAGATGATAGAGAAGATCTGCAATTTCATAAACCGTTTCTTCATTCTTGCCGTTCTTTGCGGCGATAATGACCTCGCTGCACTCTTCTCCGCACTTTTTCAGAATTTTATCGATTCCTTTTTCAAACAGATAACAGGTGTAGGAACCCTCCTGCGGATTCTCCCGGCGTTCCTGCACCGTCTGATAAAGCAGTTCCAAACTGTTTTCCATGTTGACGATTCTTCCTTTCTGTACGTTCTTCCTTCTGCCGTTTGAAAAGACATGCTTTTCTTTTTCGGCACAGCCTTATTTCATCCGATTGAAAAAACAGCTGTGCGCGCCGGTATGGCAGGCATTCCCGGTTTGCTCCACTACTGCAAGCAGCGTATCGTCGTCACAGTCGCTGTACAGTTCCAGTACCTTCTGCAGATGACCGGAGGTTGCCCCTTTGTTCCAAAGCTCCTGCCGCGAACGGCTGTAAAACCAGGTATAGCCGGTTTCCAGCGTTTTCTGCAGCGATTCACGGTTCATGTATGCAAGCATCAGCACCTGCCCGGTGGACTTTTCCTGCACGACCGTCGGGATCAGATCCCCCTTTTGAAAATACCGTTCCAGTTCGTCCGGCGTAAGTGGCTGCATCATCGGAACTCATCCTTTCCTTATTTGGCGGCCGCTATGGCTTCACACAGGTTCAGCGCGCCGGTATAGATCGCTTTGCCGCAGATTGCTCCGTACATGCCGATCTGCCGGCAGGCACGGATATCCTCCAGCGTGCTGACACCGCCGCTTGCGATCACATTGCAGGAAACCGCCTTCTGCAGCGCGGCAAGCTGCTCCAGATTCGGCCCCTGCAGCATTCCATCCTTTGAGATATCGGTAAAGATCAGCGTGCGCACACCGAACTGCTCCATCTTTTTTGCCAGCTCCAGATAATGCACCGACGAAGTGGAAAGCCAGCCTTCCGCTGCGACCATTCCGCCGCGCGCATCAATGCCGACCGCGATCTGTCCGCCGTATTTTCCGGCGGCCTCCTGCACGAACGCAGGATCCTTCAGCGCCGCTGAACCGAGGATCACGCGGGAAATGCCGCTGCTCAGATAATCCTCCACCGTCTGCATTGTGCGGATCCCTCCGCCGACCTCGATCTTCGCGCCGCTTTCTGCAGCACAGGCCAGAAAAATATCGCGGTTTTTCGGCACCGCATCCTTTGCGCCGTCCAGATCGACCATATGAATCCATTCGGCACCCGCCGCACGGAATGCGCACGCCGTCTGCACCGGATCTTCGGCTACCTTGTGCGCAGTCGCGTAATCACCGCGGAACAGACGGACACAGCTGCCGTCCTTCAGATCGATCGCCGGTAAAAGTATCATGATCAAAATCCTTTCATTGGGAAATCACAGACTGACTGCCGCGGTTTACAGCATCCCTTTTGTGGAAAGCACCGCACCGGTCGTGTTTTTGGCGGTTCCCTGCGCCAGCGCATGGCCTGCCGCCTTGAAGATCGCTTCGATCTGGTGGTGCGCATTGCTGCCGTACGGCACGCTGATGTGCAGCGTCAGCCCGGCATTGATCGCCAGCGCGCGGAAAAATTCCTCCGTCATGCAGGTGTCAAACCCGCCGACGCGTTCCTGCGCAAATTCCGCGCGGAAAACGAGAAACCCGCGGCCGCTGAAATCGGACGCACAGAATGCAAGCGCTTCGTCCATCGGAACATAGAAGCTGCCGTAGCGGCAGATCCCGGATTTATCGCCGAGCGCCTGTGCAAACGCTTTGCCCAGCGCGATCCCGGTGTCTTCCACCGTGTGGTGGCAGTCCACATTCAGGTCTCCCCTGACCTTCAGCGTCAGTCCATAGCCGCCGTGCATGGCAAATGCGGTCAGCATATGGTCAAAGAATCCGATTCCGGTATCCACCGAAACCTCGCCGCCGTCCAGGCAAAGCGAGAGTTCAATATCCGTTTCCTTTGTTTTTCGAACAATTTGAGCGGTACGCATCACATCAACCCTCCCGGCAGTCCGTTTACTCTTCTGATTCTTCAAACCGCACCCTGATCGAGTTTGCGTGGGCGGTCAGGCGCTCGGTATCGGCCAACTTGACGATATCGTCCCTGGCGGAGCGGAGCGCAGGCTCGGTGTAATAAATAAAGCTGGATTTTTTGATGAAACTGTCCACCGAAAGCGGCGAGAAAAAGCGCGCCGTTCCGCTGGTGGGCAAAACGTGGTTCGGGCCGGCAAAATAATCGCCGAGCGGCTCGGGCGAATACTGGCCGAGGAAGACGGAACCGGCGTTGTCAAGCCGGCCGATGTATTCCATCGGGTTGGCGATCATGGCTTCCAGATGCTCCGGCGCAAGCTCGTTCGCAAAATCGACCGCCTCATCCAGTGTGCGGCAGACGATCACCGCGCCGAAATCGCGCAGCGATTTTTCAATGATCTCCCGTCGGGAAAGCGTTTTTACCTGCCGCTCCAGCTCGGCAACAGTCTCCTGCGCGATGCGCTCCGACGTTGTGAGCAGGATGGCGGACGCCATGACATCATGCTCCGCCTGACTCATCAGGTCAGCGGCGAGATACTTCGGATTTGCCGTTTCGTCCGCCAGCACCAGGATTTCGCTCGGGCCGGCAATCATATCGATATCCACGGTGCCGTAAAGCAGCTTCTTGGCGGTCGCGACATAAATATTGCCCGGGCCGACGATTTTATCAACCTTCGGGATCGTCGCGGTGCCGAAGGCCATGGCAGCGACCGCCTGTGCGCCGCCGACCAGAAAGACTCTGTCTACTCCGGCTACTGCAGCAGCGGCAAGAATATCCGGATTCGGTTTTCCGTCCTTGCCGGGCGGCGTGACCATGACCAGTTCTTTTACGCCGGCAATCTTGGCAGGGATCGCATTCATCAGAACTGAGGAAGGATAGGCCGCCGTGCCGCCCGGAACATACAGTCCGACGCGGTGCAGGCCGCGGATCCTCTGCCCCAGAACCACGCCGTTCTGCATCGGATTCAGCCAGCTCTGCTGCTTCTGACGGGCATGAAAATCGCGGATATTTTCTGCCGCGCGCTCCAGCGCCGCAACAAAATCAGGATCGCAGGCCGTTTTGGCCGCCTGGATCTCCTCGTAACCGATCTCCGCCTTTTCCGGCGCTTTGCCGTCAAATTTTACAGTATATTCGCGCACAGCCTCATCCCCGCGGGCCTTGACCTGCGCAATGATCTCGCTGACTGCCGCCGTTACGCGCGCATCGGTCTCGCCGCTGCGCTGCTTCAGCTGGGCGATCAGCTGTTTTTCGGCTGTGCCGTCTGCTTTTGCCACAGAAATAATCATTGAAAAATCCTCCTCTGTTCCGCCTGCACACGGCAGCACGCTTTTTTGCCTGTATCGCCTGCAGGACACAAATTTCCTGTTAATTCTGCGCTTCGAGGCGCTTCTGTTCCATTGCGCCGACCAGCGATTCGATCTCCTGCTTGCGCAGCTTCAGGCTTGCCGTGTTGACGATCAGCCGCGCGGAGATGGGGACGATATCCTCAATGACCTCCAGCCCGTTTTCCCGCAGGGTGGAGCCGGTTTCCACAATATCCACGATCGCATCCGAAAGGCCAAGCAGCGGAGCAAGCTCCACCGAGCCTTCAATTTTGATGATATTGACGTCCATGCCTTTTTTTTCGAAATAGCTTCGGGCAACCGCCGGATATTTGGTCGCGATTGTTCTGGCCGCATAACCGCCGAAAAAATTTTTGCCCTTCGGCCCGGCCAGCGCAAACCGGCAGCGGCCAAAGCCAAGATCCAGCACCTCGTAAAAGCTTCCTCCCTTTTCAAGGATCGTGTCCTTCCCGACCACGCCAAGGTCGCAGACACCGTGCTCCACATAGGTGATCACATCGGCGGCCTTGGCCAGAACCGCCTCATACTTTCCGTTTTCCACCGGCAGGATCAGCCGGCGGCCCTTTTCCCGCAGTGCGGTGCAATCGTAGCCCATCTGTTCAAACAGGCCGACCGTGTCTTTTTCCAGACGCCCTTTGGTCAGCGCAATGCGCAGCGGCTTTTCCATCCTCATTCACCCTTTCCTGTTCCGGTATCTTCCAAAATCCGGCGCTGCTCAATGGTCTCGCCGACCAGCTCGACCTGCCGGATCCCGGCGCGGCGCGCATATGCCAGCGCCTGGTCTGCCGTGGCGCAGGTGCTTGCCTCGCAGGTGACGCCGCTTTGCAGCAGCTCACGCACACGCCTGAGCGCACGGATCTCGCAGCCGTCCATCCCATGCACCAGCACCTGAACCGGCTGCTGCGGCTGAACTTTGCCTTCCCGCAGCAGCAGCCGCGTGACGGCTTCCACGTCCACGCCGAAGCCGATGGCGGGCATCGGCGTGCCGAACTTGGCAAGCAGACCGTCGTAACGGCCGCCGGAAAGGATCGTATCGCCGGAACCCGGCAGGTAACCGCGAAACACAATGCCGGTATAATAATCATTGCGGTTGACCAGCCCCAGATCGATCATCAGCCGGTCGCCGATCCCCAGCGCAAGAAGCTCCTGATAGAGCATCCGCAGATAATCGAGCGATTCCGCCGGAACAACGCCGCCGCAGAGCGCCTCGGCTTCCTCGAGCACTTCTTCCCCGCCGAAAAGCCGCGGCAGACGCCGCATGGCGCGGGAAGCGACCGAATCGGGCAGCGTATCGAGCAGCGCATCGAGAGCGGCGTAATTCTTTGCTTCGATAAACGAGCGGATATCCTCGCAGGTCTCTTCGTCAAGATTCATTCGGGAAGCGATCGCCCGGAAAAAGCCGGCGTGCCCCAGTTCGATGCGAAAATCATCCATGCAGGCGGCCAGCGCATAGGCTGCCGTTGCAACGACCTCGAGATCGGAACGCTTTCCGCTGGCGCCGATCAGCTCCACGCCGACCTGCATCACCTCGTTGCTGTGCCCCGAAAAGGACGGATTGCAGCGGTATACCTTCTGATTGTAATACAGCCGGATCGGCAGCGCGGCATTCTGCAGCCGGGTGGAGGTCATGCGCGCGATCGGCATGGTGGAATCCGGCCGCAGCACCATCAATCTCCCTTTGGAATCGGTGAGCTTGAACATGTTTTCCACCGGAAAGCCGGCGTTCCCGCTGCGCAGCACATCGTAAAATTCCAGCCCGGGGGTCTGGACCTCGTGATAGCCAAGCCCGGAAAAAAGCGCAGTCAGCTTATCTTCTACCGTATGCATCGCAACGCAGTCTTCAAACAGCATATCGCGCGTGCCTTCCGGAGTAATCCTGGCGTATCGTTTCATGTGGGATCAGCCTTTCTTCGCTTTAGTGTGGTAATATAATATCACGTTAAAATTTTATTGTCAACCGGCAAAATAGCAGAATCAGAAGAAGGTGGTCTGGCTGGTTTCAGGCAATGCGTAAAGGGCGCCGACATCCCGCAGCATTTCAATGACCGATTTGGACACCTTGGAGCGAAAACGCAGGTCATCGACCGAGATGAACGGGCCGCCGGAACGCGCCTCCTGCAGACTGACGGCCGCCGCCTCGCCGACGCCTTCGAGCGAACCGAACGGCAGGCGGATCTTTCCGTCCTCCACCAGAAAACGCTTTGCATCCGAACGGTACAGATCGACGGGCAGCAGCTCCACGCCGCGGGCCATCATCTCGTTGATGATCTGATAATATGGAATGGACGCCTTTTCCTTTGCAGATGCGTCAAAGCCTTTTTTCTCCAGCTCCCGCAGCTTTGCCCGGACCGCCTCACGCCCTTTCATGGCGACCGCAGCGTCAAAGCTTTCGCCGCGCGCGCTGAAAAACGCCGCGTAATATTCGACCGGCTTATAAACCTTGTACCAGCCCAGCCGCAGCGTCGCGATCATGTAGGCGGCGGCGTGCGCTTTGGGGAACATGTACTTGATCTTGAAACAGGAATCGATGTACCACTGCGGAACGCCATGATCCTTCATCGCCTGAACGTGCTCTTCCGTCAGCAGCTTCGGCGCTTTCCCCTTTCGGACGATCTCCGTTATTTTGAACGCCATTTTCGGTTCCAGCCCCTTATGGATCAGGAACGTCATGATATTATCGCGCGTTCCGATCACTTCGGAGATCGTACAGGTACCGTTTTTGATCAGTTCCTCGGCGTTGTTCGCCCAGACATCGGTTCCGTGTGAAAGACCGGAGATCTGCAGCAGGTCGGAGAACGTCTGCGGATTACATTCCACCAGCATGCCGCGGACAAACTTTGTGCCGACCTCCGGCAGAGAAAACGTTCCCGTTTCGCTGCCGATATCCTCCGGTGTTACGCCGAGCGCTTCGGTTGAGGTAAACAGGCTCATCACCTTAGCGTCGCTCATCGGAACATCCATCACGGAGATGCCGGTGTTTTCCTCCAGATATTTATAGGTCGTCGGCACATCGTGACCGAGGATGTCGAGCTTGCAGATATTGTCGTGGATCTTATGGAAATCGAAGTGAGTGGTCACCATGTCGGAGCCGGTATCGTCGGCCGGGCGCTGCACCGGGGTAAAATCGTAGATATCCTTGTAATGCGGCACAACGATCATACCGGCAGGGTGCTGCCCGGTGGTTCGCTTGACCCCCGTAAAACCGGCAGCCAGGCGCGCCAGCTCTGCATTATTGAAGGTCAGCCCGCGCTCTTGTGCATATTTCCGCACATAGGCCTCGGCGGTTTTTTCGGCGATCGTCGCGATGGTTCCCGCCTTGAACACATTGGAGCTGCCGAACATGACTTCGGTGTATTTCTGCGCAAGGTTCTGATATTCGCCGGAGAAGTTCAGGTCGATATCCGGCACTTTGTCGCCGCCGAAGCCGAGAAAGGTCTCAAACGGAATTTCGTGGCCGTCCCGGTTCAGCGGTGTTCCGCATTCCGGGCAGTCCTTCGGGGGAAGATCGAATCCGGAACCGACAGAACCGTCGGTAAAGAATTCGGAATATTTGCATTTCGGGCAGACATAATGAGGAGAAAGCGGATCCACCTCGGAAATGCCGGCCATATTGGCAACATAGGACGAACCGACGGAACCGCGGGAGCCAACCAGATAGCCGTGTGCATTGGAATCTGCGACCAGCTTCTGCGCCGCCATATACAGAACCGAATACCCGTTGTTGATGATGGAATCCAGTTCCTTTTTCAGGCGGTCATACACGATCTGCGGCAGAGGATCGCCGTAGATGCTTTTTGCGCGCTCCCAGGTGATCTTCTGCAGTTCTTCGTCGGAACCGGGGATCTCCGGCGGATAGAATCCGCTGAGAACCGGCTCGACCTCCTCGACCATATCGGCAATGCGGTTCGGGTTCGTCACCACGACCTCGAACGCTTTTTCCCTGCCCAGATAAGAGAATTCCTCCAGCATCTCTGCCGTTGTGCGGAAAAACAGCGGCGGCTGATTGTCGGCGTCGCTGTAGCCCTGGCCCGCCAGCAGGATCGCGCGGTAGGTATCGTCATACGGCTCCAGAAAATGCACGTCGCCCGTTGCAACGACCGGAATGTTCAGTTCGTCGCCCAGCCTGACGATCTTCCGGTTAAAATCCCGCAGTTCCTCTTCGCTTTTGACCGTTCCTTCCCGCAGCATGAACCGGTTGTTGCCGACCGGCTGGATCTCCAGATAGTCATAATAGCGCGCGATCTGCTTCAGCTCGTCCCAGGAGGCGCCGTTTACCATCGCCCGGAACAGCTCGCCCGCCTCGCACGCAGAACCGATGATCAGTCCCTCGCGCAGTTCATTCAGCTCCGTTTTGGGGATGCGGGGGCGTTTATAGAAATAATCCAGATGTGCTTTTGAGACCAGCTTATACAGATTCTTCAGTCCGACCTGATTTCTTACGAGAATGATCTGGTGGTAGGACGGGATCTTTTTCGGATCGCCGCCGGCCAGCGACGTGTTCAGTTCCGAAACCTTTTTGGCGCTGGTATCCTCTTTGACGCGCTGAAGCAGCAGCAGAAAGATATTCGCCAGCATCCGCGCGTCGTCACAGGCGCGGTGATGGTTGAAATCCGGCAGCTTGAGCGCCTTTGCGATCGTGTCGAGCTTATGGTTCTTCAGATCCGGCAGAAGAGCACGCGCCAGCGGCAGCGTATCGACCGCGGCAAAGGGGAACGTGATCCCGCAGCGCTTGAGAGCCGCCTTCAGAAAGGAGGTGTCGAACGGAGCATTGTGCGCGGCAAGGATCGGGTTTTCACCGCAGAAGGCCAGAAAAGCGCGCAGCGCCTCTTCCTCTCGCGGAGCATCTGCCACCATTTCATCCGTTATGCCGGTCAGCTCCGTGATTTTTGCGGGGATCGGTTTTTCCGGATAACAGAAGGTGTTGAATTCCTCTTTGATCTCTCCGTCCCGGATGCGCACGGCACCGATCTCCGTGATGCGTTCCGCCGCGGGGCTGAGTCCCGTTGTTTCCAGATCAAAAACGATATATTCGCTTTCCAGCGGAACATCGGGCGCATCGGTCACGATCGGGATCATATTGTTGACAAAATACGCCTCGGTTCCGTAAATGACCTTGATATTGCCGCCCTTTTTCCTGATATCGGACACGGCGCTCATGGCATCCGGAAACGCCTGCACAACACCGTGGTCCGTGATCGCAACTGCCGGATGCCCCCATTCGTAGGCACGCTTCACGATCTTTTCGGCCGGAGCAAGCGCATCGTTGGCCGACATGTTGGTATGCATATGCAGTTCCACGCGCTTCTGCGGCGCACGGTCAACGACCTTCAGCTTCTGCACGCGGTTGACGTCGCGCAGCTTGATGGAATAATCCTTATCATAGGTATCAAATGCGTACTGGCCGTTGACAAGCAGCGTATCCCCGGCGGAAAGCTCCTGAAACGGTCTGGATTTTTCTTTTTCCGGGATCGCCTTGAGCGAAACGGAATTGGTGTAATCGGTGATCGTAATGGTGACGATGACACGCTTTCCGTCGCGGGTATCCTTCATTTCGCAGGAAAGAACGTCGCCCCACACCGTCACCTGCGTGTCCTCGTCGCTCAGGTCATCGATCGCCTTTGGCTGCGCGTGAATCAGCTTGCCGATGATCGGTTCCGCCGTAGACATCACGATCTGCGGCTTAAAGCCCTCGGGGCGGATCTCGATTTCCGGCACATCGACCCGTTTGACCGCCGCCGACTGCTTCTGTTCGGCATGGTGCTGTTCTACCGCTTTGGCAGCGGTTTCGCGTTTATGTTCCTCCGCGCTTTTTTCCTGCTGCGCAATGTACTGCGGATCATTCGCCTCCATATACAGCACACCGTCAAATTCCACCGGAACCGTTCTGCCGTACCGTTCCCGGATCAGCTTTTCCAGTTCCTTGCCGAACCCGCGTGCGCTGATGACGGAATAACCGCCGTGGCGCAGCGTAATGATCAGTTTGCCGTCTTCCAGCCGGGCAGCGGCATCCTTCAGCGTGCCGTTGACGCTGACATGCCGTTCGGCAAGCTCCTGCACCAACTCCGGAAAGCATTCCGCGCAAAAGGCTTCCTCCGGGTATCTGGGCAGGACTCGTACTTTTCTCAGCCCCAGTCTGGACGCTTCCAGCATCGTCTGCAGGGCATACAGGCCTTTTGGTTCCACCGGCGCATCAAATGCAATTTCCACCGAAAGCGACCGGCTGCCGTAATCGATATTCATGTTCAGGATCTCTCCGTCCGGAACGGCTTCGATCTGTTCGGGCGCGATTCCAAACCGCAGCAGGAAGGAGCGGATCTTTCTTTTTTCTGCCGCATCTGCCATTGTGCAAACAACCCCTTCGAAACAAAAGGAAGGACAGCTCAGCCGTCCATCCGATCAATTTCCTCCAGCAAAGCGTCCAACAGCCTCTCTTCGGGAACTTTGCAGACGATTTCTCCTTTTTTGAAAAGCAGGCCGCAGCCGTCGCCGCCCGCAATGCCGATATCGGCTTCGCGCGCTTCGCCCGGGCCGTTGACCGCGCACCCCATGATCGCGACCTTGAGCCGCTTTTTGCAGCCGCGCAGCCGCTGTTCCGCCCGGTTGGCCAGACCGATCAGATCGATCTTCGTGCGGCCGCAGGTCGGGCAGGAAACGATCGTGCAGCCTTCCTCACGCAGGCCGAGAGCGCGCAGCAAATCGACCCCGGCGGCAACCTCGCGCACCGGGTCGGCGGTCAGAGAAACGCGAATCGTGTCGCCGATCCCGCGCAGAAGCAGCGAGCCGATGCCGGCCGAGGAGCGGATCAGTCCCATCCGCTCGGTTCCGGCCTCGGTGACGCCGAGATGCAGCGGATAATCACACTGCTGCGCCACCAGCTCATACGCCTCCGTCATATCCTGTACGGAGGAGGATTTGAGCGACAAAACGATCCGGTCAAAATCGCACGCTTCCAGCAGGCGCGCATGGCCGAGCGCACTTTCGCACAGTGCCTGCGGCGAAGGGCGTCCGTACCTTTTCAGCAGCTCCGGTTCCACCGAACCGGAATTGACCCCGATGCGGATCGGGATCCCGCGCAGGCGGCAGGCGTCTGCTACCGCACGGACCCGGGACGGATCCCCGATATTTCCGGGGTTGATGCGGATCGCATCCACCCCGGCCGCCGCACAGTCGAGCGCGATCCGGTAATCAAAATGAATGTCGGCCACAAGCGGCACCGCAACTTCCTTTTTGATGGCTTCCACCAACGCGGTGCTTGCTCTGTCCGGCACGGCAAAGCGGATGATCTCACACCCGGCTGTGGCAAGCTCCTTTGCCTGGCGGACGTTTGCCGCAATATCATACGCCGGAACATTCAGCATCGACTGCACCGTTATGGGGGCGCTGCCGCCGATCTTCAGCTTTCCGACGGAAATCTCCTTTGTTTTTCTGCGTTCCATTTTCCAAATCATGCCCTTTCCAAACGCTATCCTCTGATCAGACGCCAGACATCGTTGAACGTCACGATCAGCATAAAGCCGATCAGGATCACAAAACCGGCCGCATGAACCCAACCTTCGTATTTCTGAGGGATCGGCTTGCGGCGGACGGCCTCCACCAGCAAAAACAACAGACGGCCGCCGTCCAGCGCGGGAACCGGCAGAAGATTGAATACACCGAGGTTGACGGTGATCAGAGCCATGATCCAGAGAATGTTGTTCAGTGATTCCACAAAATTGGCGCCCTGCGAAGCGGCTTCGCCGATCACCTGCGCCGTTCCGACCGGGCCGGACACCGCTTCCAGCCCGTATTTACCGGAGATCAGATCGAGAAGGCTCGCCCAGACCAGCCGCGTAATGGAGAGAACGCTCTTTGCCGATTGACTGACGACGGTAAAAAAGGTTTTCGGCACCGACTGCACGGTAAAGGCAAAGCCGTTGTCCTGGCCGGTGATTTTGGAATAATCCAGCGTAACGCCGGTGAGCGTTGTTTTTTCTCCGCTGCTGCGGACGACGGTAAATTCCATCGGTTCATCCGCATAGCGCGAAAGACTGAAATTCAGGTCGTAATCGTTATAAATACGATATCCGTTGATCGCGGTAATACGGTCGCCCGGTTCAAACGCGCCGTTTTCCACCGAAACGGCGTCGCCGGTCGCAACGACCGTGGTGGACTTGAACGCATCCTCCTGCACGGTCAGGCAGATCATCAGCAGAAAACCGAGCAGGATATTCATGATCGCTCCCGCGGCAACGATGATGATCCGCTTCCACACCTTCTGCCGGTTGAACGCGCGCTCATCCTCGCTTTCCTCGTCTTCGCCCTCCATGGCACAAAAACCGCCGATCGGGAGCAGACGCAGCGAATATTTCGTTTCTTTTTTTCCGAAGGAGAAAAGCTTCGGCCCCATTCCGAGCGCAAATTCATTCACTTTTACGCCGAATGCCTTTGCCGACAGAAAATGACCCAGCTCATGCAGAAAAATAACCAGTCCGAACAGCAGAACTGCCAGAATAATGGTTACAACGGTGTTCATCGGGATCCCCTGCCTTCCCGCTGCTTACGCAGCTTATCATTGTCTGCTCTGTTCACGCACAAAGGCCGCCGCACGCCGGTCCGCCTCCAGAACGGCATCGACGGAATCCGCCGGAGCGTTTTCCTGGCGCTGCATGGCGCGTTCCACCAGATCCGGAATCTGCAAAAAGCCGATCCTGCCCTGCAGAAAAAGCTCCACGGCAGCCTCGTTGGCTCCGTTAGCCGCTGCCGGAACCAATCCGCCGCGGCGGATCGCCTCGCGGCAAAGCTCCATGCAGCGGAAAGTGTCTTTATCCGGTTCAAAAAACGTCAGCTTTCCGTATTTCGTAAGGCTCAGCGGCTCCGAAGGGCACGGCAGCCGTTCCGGATAAGTCAGCGCATACTGGATCGGCAGCTTCATATCCGGTACGCCCAGCTGCGCCAGAACCGCGCCGTCGTCGAACTCCACCATCGAATGAATGACGCTTTCCCGGTGAACGACCACATCGATCTGCGATTCCGGCAGGCCGAACAGCCATGCCGCCTCCATAATTTCCAGCCCTTTATTCATCATGGTCGCGCTGTCGACGGTGACCTTTGCCCCCATGCTCCAGTTGGGGTGTCTGAGCGCCTGAGCTGCCGTAACACCGGCAAGCTCTTCCTTGGTTTTCCCGAAAAAAGGCCCGCCGGATGCGGTAAGAATGATTTTTTTGAGTGCACGGTTCGGCGGCAGCGCCTGCAGGCATTGGAAAACTGCGGAATGCTCGCTGTCGACCGGAAGGATCGGCACACCGGCACGCCGGGCAGCCGCTGTGACCAGTTCGCCGCCGGCAACGAGCGTCTCCTTGTTTGCCAGAGCCAGCGTATTGCCGGCCTGCAGCGCACAGAGCGTCGGCCGGAGACCCGCGATGCCGACCAGCGCATTGAGCACCACTTCGGCTTCGCCCTGTGCCGCTTCCAGCACGCCTTCCTCGCCGGAAAGCACCCGCACCGGGCAATCCGCCACCCGCTGCCGCAGGTCTGCGGCGGCAGCCGGCTCACTCATCACGGCAACCCGCGGACGAAAGCAGCGGATCTGCTCTTCCATCAGCGCCGTATTCCGGCGGGCGGTCAGCGCATTGATGCGGATGCCGTGCGCCTTTGCCACCGTGAGTGCCTGCGTTCCGATGGAACCTGTGGAGCCGAGCAAAATCATGGATTGTTTCAATTCAGTCCCTCATTTCCGATGGTGAAAAAGAAGGGCTTCCAATGCAGTCTGCACGGACGCCCGTTTTCTCCGTATCTTCATTGTACTCCCGCCGGGGGAATTCATGCATGAATAATCGGTAAATATTGTGTCAGAAGATAAAGAAACGGCGCAACGAAAATCACGCTGTCAAACCGGTCAAGCGCACCGCCGTGCCCCGGCATGATATTGCCGAAATCCTTGATGCCGTAGGAACGCTTGAGCAGCGAGAACGAAAGATCTCCCGCAACGGATACCACCGAGCAGACCGCAGCGGCAAGCCCGACGGCAAAAAACGAAATGCTGCCCGCGGGACGGAACGCAAAGTGGTATACGACGGCCGCCAGTTCCATACAGAGTACGCAGCCCGCGATCCCCCCGAAAAAGCCTTCTACCGTTTTTTTCGGGCTGATTTCAGGCACAAGCTTGTGTTTTCCGAACCGGACACCTACAAAATAAGCGCCCATGTCGGACGTCCATGCGGCGATCAGCGTCAGCAGGATCAAAAAGATGCCGTCGGCAGGTGTCTGCCCGAAATCGCGTATCCGCACAAGGCAGCTGAGCGACGTCGCCGTCAGAGCGCACATTCCCAGGTTGGTCATCAGGTTCGGGAACGGAATCTGCTTATGATGAAAGATCTGATGAGCAAACAGGCAGAACGCATAAACACAGAGCGCCGTAAATGCGACCGGATATTTTCCCGCGGAAAATGCCGGTACCATGGGCAGGAAAGCAGAAAACAGCATACCGGCCGCTGTAACGGAACGGTAGGGACGGCATCCTGTGGCGCCGGCGATCTCCCATGCACAGACGACCGCCACAAACGCAATTCCGATATTCAGACAAACCGGCACCCAGAAGCTGGCTGCCAGAACCGCAAACAAAATCAATGCTCCGACCACTCCGGAAACGACGCGCTGTTTCATCGGGCGACACTCTTCCTCTCTACGATATTTTCTTTCTTACCGGATCGCACCGAAGCGGCGGCTGCGCTTCTGGTATTCTGCAATGGCTTCATCAAACTGTTCCGGCCCGAAATCCGGCCAGAGAACGTCCATAAATACCAGCTCCGAATACGCCGATTGCCAGAGAAGAAAATTCGAAAGGCGAAGCTCCCCGCTCGGGCGTACGATCAGATCGGGATCCGGTTCGTCGGGACAGTAAAGCGAATCGGAGATCGTCTGTTCGGTGATCTGCTCCGGGACAAGCTCGCCGGACTGCACGCGGCGGGCGATCTTCTGCATCGCATCCTTCAGCTCGCAGCGGCCGCCGTAATTCAGACAGACGTTCAGCGTCATCCCGGTTCGGTCGTGCGAAGTCTCTTCCACACGGGCAATCAGATCCTGCAGATCCTGCGGAAAACGATCGGTTTCCCCCATAAAGCGCACACGGATGTTTTCCCCGACAAAATCGCGCAGCGCCTCGTCCAGATACTGGATAAACAGCGAGATCAGTGTACTGACCTCCTCCTGCGGGCGGTTCCAGTTTTCGGTTGAAAAGGCGTAGACCGAAAGATAACGGATGCCGCGCGCAGAGGCGTAGCGCACGATCTTTTTGAAATTCTCGGCGCCTGCGCGGTGACCGGCAGAACGGGGCAGCCCGCGTTTTTTTGCCCAGCGCCCGTTGCCGTCCATGATCAGCGCCACATGCTGCGGCAGCGCTGCACTCTCCGGCTGCTCCTTCGCCTTTTTTCGTTTAAAAATTGACATGAAGCTGAATCCTCTTTTTTATGAATCCAAAAAAGCCGTCGCCGCCGAAAGCCAGACGGCTCTCGGCGGTTCCGGCCTGCCGGATCAGATTTCCATAATCTCTTTTTCTTTTTCCGCGCTGCGCTGATCGGCTTCCTTGCAGTACTTGTCGGTCAGATCCTGCATGGTTTTTTCGGCGGATTTGAGGTCGTCCTCGGTGATGGACGAATTCTTCTTTTCTGCCTTCAGCTTGTCGAGCGCATCACGGCGGATGGAGCGGATCGCAATTTTGCTTTCCTCTGCCATTTTGGCAATGTCCTTTGTGAGGGCACGGCGGCGCTCCTCATTGAGCGGCGGGAACGAAAGGCGGATCACCTTGCCGTCGCTCTGCGGATTGATCCCAAGATCCGACGTCTGGATCGCCTTTTCGATCGCGCGGCAGATGGACGCATCCCACGGCTGAATCGTCAGCGTGCGGGCTTCCACCACGGCGATGGCAGCCACCTGATTGATCGGCGTTTCGCTGCCGTAATAATTCACGGTGATCTTATCCAGCACAGCAGGATTTGCACGGCCGGCGCGGATCTCGGCATACTCCTTTGCGAGCACCGCAATCGTTTTTTTCATTTTCTCCTCGGAAGCGGAAATAATTTCTTTCATTTTCTGTTCGCCCTGCCTTTCTGATTTTTAGGAATCGGGTTATCGGGTGACAATGGTGCCGATCTCTTCGCCGCAGACCGCACGGACGATGTTGTGCGGGTCGTCCAGGCTGAAGACCAGAATCGGGATATGGTTATCGGAGCACATGGAAGCCGCAGTGCTGTCCATCACGGCAAGGTGTTTGCCAAGAACCTCATCAAACGAAAGCGTATCGTATTTTACGGCATCCGGATTCTTTTTGGGGTCACTGTCGTAAACACCGTCGACCATGGTGGCCTTCAGGATAATATCCGCATCGATCTCCGCCGCGCGCAGAGAGGCCGCCGTATCGGTGGAAAAGAAGGGATTGCCCGTTCCGCAGCCGAAGATCACAACGCGTCCCTTTTCCAGATGACGCACGGCGCGGTTGCGGATATACGGTTCGGCGATCTGCTGCATGCTGATCGCTGTCATCACACGCACCGGTGTTCCCAGCTGCTCCAGCGCATCGCATACGCCGAGCGCATTGATGGTGGTTGCAAGCATTCCCATATGGTCTGCCCGCGTGCGGTCCATTTTACCGCTGGAACGGCCGCGCCAGAAGTTTCCGCCGCCGACCACGATGCCGACCTGAACGCCCAGATCGGCACAGGCCTTGATCGCTTCGCAGATTTTGAGAACGGTATCAAAGTCAAGACCCGTTTTTGCCTCGCCGGCAAGCGCCTCGCCGCTCAGTTTGAGCAAAACGCGTTTATATTTTGGCTCCATGAAAAAAACACCTCTCCGGTTTTGTTTCTTCCATTTTACAATACTCGGGCGGTTCTGTAAAGAGCGTTTTGGAACAAAAAACTCCCGCCCGGCCATTTTGCCCGGCGGGAGTTTATGTTCCGGCAAATTTTTATTTGGAGCCGTCCTTGAAGAACTTGAGCAGCTGCTCAAATTCCTCGTCGTCGATATCGTCATTTTTCGGCGAAGCCGCGGGCTGTTTTGATACCGGCGCAGCAGGCACTGCGTTCTGTGCGGACGCAGAAGCCGCATCCTTCCCTGCCGAAGCCGTATCTGCACCGCCGGCAGCGGAGACCCCACCGTCTTCCGGCTCGCCGTTGTTCGTTTCAAAACCGGTGGCGATCACCGTGACCATCATTTCGTCCTGCATGTTCTCATCGAACGCAACACCCCAGATGATATTTGCGCCGTCATGGGCCGCCTCGGCGATCATGGTGGAAGCCTGCTCCACTTCGTCCAGACCGATATCCGGGGAAGACGTGACGTTGATGATAACGCCGTGCGCGCCGGAAATCGAGGTTTCCAGCAGCGGGCTGGAAATGGCCATGTTTGCCGCATGGATCGCCTTATCCTTGCCCGAAGCGCGGCCGACGCCCATATGGGCATAGCCGGCATCCTTCATGACAGACTTGACATCGGCAAAGTCCAGATTGACAAAGCCCGGAACCAGAATCAGATCTGAAATACTCTGAACGCCCTGACGCAGAACATCGTCCGCAATGGCAAATGCATTCTGCAGCGTAATGCGCTCCTCGCTGGCATACTTCAGCCGCTCATTCGGGATCACCACCAGAGAATCGACATGCTCGCGCAGCGCGGCGATGCCCGTTTCGGCCTGCGCCATGCGCTTTTTGCCTTCGAATGCAAACGGCTTGGTCACGATACCGACCGTGAGAACTCCCATTTCCTTGGCGATCTGAGCAATGATCGGGGCGGCGCCCGTACCGGTTCCGCCGCCCATGCCCGCCGTGATAAACACCATATCGCTGCCTTTCAGCGCGGCGGTGATCTCATCGCGGCTTTCATCTGCCGACTTCTGGCCGATCTCCGGCACCGAGCCGGCGCCGCGGCCATGGGTAATTTTTTCGCCAATTACAATTTTATGGGTGGCGCGCGAACGGTTGATCGCCTGCTTATCCGTATTTACCGTTATAAATTCAACGCTCTGGATCTCGTTCTGAACCATGCGGTTTACGGCATTTCCGCCGCCGCCGCCGACACCGATCACCTTGATCTGCACGACCTGTTCCTGCTCATTATCGAACTGAAGGGACATTGCATTCACTCCGTTTCCGTTTATCGTCTGAACCAGTTTTCATGATCCGTTTTTATTCAGTCACATTATTTTTTGTATCTATCTTAATGTATCACAAAATGAATATTTACGCAACTATTCCGGCAGATTTTTTGCCAGTCTTTTTATCCGGAAGCGTCGGAGGACGTTTCCGGAGGAATGATCACGCTGTTGGAGCCGTAGTCCGGCCGGAAAATTGCCTGTCCATCCTTCAGCGAAAGATCCAGTGTTCCCGCCTGATTGGCGTCCAGCTTGTTGTCGATCACATAACGTGCAAGCTGCAGCTTTTGCTGCAGGTTCCCGGAGGATCCGAGCCGGATCGTCAGATTTTCGCCGTATTTCAGTTCAATGGAATAGAGCTTAGTGACATCGATCGCGGTGACCAGGGAAAACTGCGCTGCCTTCAGCTGCTCTTCCAGCGCAAGCAGTGTCCGCGATACCTCTTCCCGTTCAAACGAAGCCGTTTCCCCCGGCTGAGCAGCGGAAAGCCCCGCTCCGGTAATCACCGTCAGCCCGGGCACCGCCGTATCTGACCGTTCCAGCACCTTGAGGCTTCCGCTGAGCAGATAATAGCTCCCGTCCTGCTGCAGCTGCAGAGCCGGCGCCGCCTCCTGTACGGCAATGGAAACCTTATCCGGCAGAATAATGGACACCGACGCGCTTTCGGCATAAGGAAGCGCGCGGCAGATCCGTTCCGCCATTTTGCCCCGATCGATCCGGAACAGATTGGTTCCGTTCTCGATCCCGGCTGCTTCCGTGATCTGCTCCGCCGTATAATGCACGCCGGGCGCCGCTTCCACCACCGAGACCCGAAACAGAACGGTCAGCGAAAGTGCAACGCAGACACCCGCCGCAACCAGCACCGTCAGAAAAATCTTTGCACGCAGTCTGCACTGTTTCTTTGATTTTCGTACGGCCTGGCGGGGTTGATTCACATTGCGAACGCCGTGCGGATGATTCTGTTTTCTTCTTTGATCTGCCATGTTTCCGTCCTCACTGCACTGGCTCCCAGCGAACTCAGCGCACATTCCATCGATTCATAACCGCGGTCGATATGATGTACCTGCGAAATTTCGGTTTCTCCTTCCGCGGAAAGCGCCGCGAGCACCAGCGCCGCACCGCCACGGAGATCGGTCGCGGAAACGCGCGCGCCGTGCAGGAACGGCACCCCTTTCACCACCGCACTCTGACCCGTCACGCCGATCTCCGCTCCCATTCTG
This sequence comes from Bacillota bacterium, assembly GCA_029008595.1. Lineage (GTDB taxonomy): Bacteria > Bacillota > Clostridia > Oscillospirales > Acutalibacteraceae > CAKXIK01. Next base: position 31,021 of record JAQXJH010000081.1, on the reverse strand, counting down.
TTCAGTTCGGCGGCGTGACGGAAACGGTTCCGGAAAATCGTTTCCTCAAAAGCCGTTGTACCGTCCGCAATGCAGCAAAGTGCCATGAACGGCGCCTGCGCATCAGTCGGAAAACCGGGATACGGCGCGGTAACAAGCGGCGAAAGCGCTTTTGGTCTGCCTTTTGCGCGAACGCGGATCCGGCGGCTTCCGACAGACAGCTCACAGCCGGTCTCCTGCAGTCGCGGCAGCACAGCGGAAAGCTGCTGCGGTTCCACATCCGACAGCGTAATGTCGCCGCCCGTAACGGACGCCGCCAGCAGATAGGTCGCTGCGGCGATCCGGTCCGGAATCACACGGTGTTCGCAGCCGTGCAGCTTCCGAACGCCCTCCACAATGATCCGGGAAGTCCCCGCGCCGGTGATCCTTGCGCCGCAGCGGATCAGAAACTGCGCCAGATCGCAGATCTCCGGTTCGCAGGCAGCGTTGAGGATCCTTGTGGCGCCGTCCGCTGCGGCAGCCGCGATCAGCACATTTTCCGTTGCGCCGACGCTGACAAACGGAAACCGTATCTCTGCGCCGTGCAGCCGCCCGTTTACCCGGCAGTCCACAATGCCGCCCTCTTCGACGATCTCCGCTCCCATTTTCCGCAGCGCCGCAAGGTGCAGATCGATCGGGCGGGGGCCAAGGTCGCAGCCGCCGGGCGCGCTGAGCACCGCACGGCCGTTCCTGGCTGCCATAGCGCCGAGAAAAATGATGGAAGACCGCATTTCAGACATCAGTTTTTCCGGGATCACGGTGCCGTCCGCATGTGCCGGATCAATGGTGATCCGGTCTTCTTCGCGCTCCACGGTGCATCCCAGCCGGCGCAGAATTTCCGACGCCAGCCGAACGTCCGACAGTGCAGGACAATTCTGCAGCACGCTTTTTTCCGACACGAGCAGCGATGCCGCCAGGATCGGCAGCACGCTGTTCTTTGCCCCGCAGATCCGCATGACGCCTTCCAGACGGTTTCCTCCGCGAATGATGAGCTTAGCCATTCCGACACGCATCCTTCCGCTCAAAAGCTCGATACTGCCCTGATAAGCCTATCATATGCTTCTGCGCGGCAGGTTGTGAAATAATTTATTTCTGCAGAACCTTCAGAATTTCGCGGAAAATCCGTTCGTTTGCATCCACAATCGCCATTTTCTGTGCGCTGCGTCCGCATTCGCGAAGCTTTTCCGGATCGCTCAGCAGTTCAAAAACCAGTTTACAGAGCGAATCGCCGGTAAGATCTTTTTCTTCCAGAAGAAACGCCGCTCCGCGCGAGGAAAGCGCCAGAGCGTTATAATACTGGTGGTTTTCCGCCACATTCGGGGAAGGGATCAGCACCGCCGGCTTGCCCTGCACCTGCAGCTCGCTGAGCGTAATGGCGCCCGCACGGCAGATCAGCAGATCGGCCGCAGCAATGCAGTCCGGCATATTGTCGATGTACTCCCGGATATCCAGATTCGGGTGATCCTTCAGCACAACGCCCTTTTCCTCCAGCAGAGCAGGAAACCATTTTCCGTACTGACCGTAGGCATGAATGTGCTGAACGCTGTCCTCTCCGGCTGTCCGGGCGATCAGTTCGGCGACTGCGCGGTTGATCTGTTCCGCGCCGAGACTGCCGCCGTAAGAAAGAATCACCGGTCTTTCGTCCAGCTTCAGCTTTTTGCGCGCCTTTTCGCGGTCGGCATAAATCAGCTCAGTGCGAACCGGATTCCCTGTGACAACGATTTTTTCATGCAGCGAGGGATCCAGCCGTTTTTCGGCATCCGGGATCGCCAGCATGATCCGGTCGGCCAGCTTGGCAAGCATTTTTGTCGTTACACCCGGGAACGCGTTCTGTTCGTGGATCAGCACCGGGATCCCCATTTTTTTCGCCTTGCGCAGCACAGGGCCGCTGACATAGCCGCCTGTTCCGACACAGACATCCGGACGGAACTGTTCCAGGATCCGGCCGGACTCTCTTGTTGCCGAAAACGCGCGCTTGACCGCAATCACATTATGTTTGATGCCCTTCCAGTTCAGCTTCCGGATGAATCCGGAAACGGTGACCGAGCGGAATTCAAACCCCGCCTGCGGAACCAGCCGCTCCTCCATTCCGCCCCGGGAACCTACAAAAAGGATCTGGGTATCCGGTTTTTGATCGCGCACATAGCCCGCCACAGCCAGCGCCGGGTTGATGTGCCCGGCGGTGCCGCCGCCGGCAAAAAGAATCTTCATGCAAAATCAGGCCCTTCTTCAGGATTTTTCCATTCTTGCGCTGCGGGAAACGGAAAGCACGATCCCCATCTGCGCCATCAGCATGACCAGCGACGAGCCGCCGTAGCTGAAAAACGGCAGGCTGATGCCGGTGTTCGGCACGGTGTTGCTGACCACCGCAATATTCAGCACCGCCTGCAGACCGACCTGCGCGGTAAGACCCATACAGAGCAGGGTACCGAATTTATCCGGTGCGCGCAGCGCGATCACCATACCGCGCCAGACCAGCAGCGCAAACAGCAGGATGATGATCATCGCGCCCACAAAGCCAAGCTCCTCACAGATCACCGCAAAAATAAAGTCGTTCTGCGGTTCCGGCAGGTAAAGATATTTCTGGCGGGAGTTGCCGATCCCAAGGCCGAGAAAGCCGCCGGAACCGATAGCATAAAGCGACTGCCTTGTCTGGTGAGAGGCGTCTCTGTCCGCATAGCCGAACGGATCACGCCAGACGCCGATCCGGTCGCTGGCATAGGGGATCAGATCGGTAAACAGCGCAATATAGGCCAGAATGCCGATCACGACGAACGCAATCACGAACCAGCGCGCCTTGACGCCGCCGATAAACATCATAAAACAGGTCAGCGCGAAAATAATGACCGTACAGGAAAGATGCGGTTCCTTGATCAGCAGCGCCGCCGAGGAACCGAAAATTACGAGATACGGCAGAATCCCGGTGGAAAACTTATTCATTTTCTGATAGCTGATGGACATGAAATGCGCAAAAGAGACCACGATCGCAAACTTTGTGATCTCGGACGGCTGAAAGCCCATTCCGCCCACCGAGATCCAGCGGTGCGCACCGTTGCGCGCGGGCATGAAAAGCACCAGCACCAGCAGCAGGTAAGAAAGGATCAGCACCGGCACCGCCGCTTTATGGAATTTATGATAGTCAAAGTAGGAGCAGATGATCATTGCAGCGATGCCGAGGATCGCCCAGATCAGCTGGTTCTTGAAAAAGTGATAGCTGTTTCCGTAATAAGCCAGCGCATAGGCATAGCTCGCGGAAAAGAGCATGATCAGGCCGATGGTAAGAAGCACCAGCACAATCGTCAGAAACGGAAGATCGATCCCCGCGCGGACGGAAAACATCCGGATCTTTTCTTTTACTTTTCCCGGCCGGCGCGTCTGCTGCATGTTTTTTGCCTGTTCCAATGGTCGTGCTCCTTTCCCGACGGCTGCAGATTTCCTCTCAGCCGTAAATAACGCAAAGCAGCGCCGCCGCTCCGCCGATGATCGTGATCAGGCTGAACACCGTCACGATTTTGACCTCGCTCCAGCCGCACATTTCAAAATGATGGTGGATCGGAGCCATTTTGAACACGCGCTTTCCGTGAGATATTTTGAAATAACCGATCTGAATAATGTCGGACATTGCTTCCATAAAATACACGATCCCGACCGGCAGGATCAGAACCGGCATACCGACGCCGAACCCGAGAGCGGCAACGGCACCGCCGAGAAACAGCGAACCGGTATCCCCCATAAACACCTTTGCCGGGTGAAAATTATACAGCAGAAAACCGAGACAGCCGCCCGCAACCGCCGCAGCAAAGATGCTCATGCCGAAGGACTGCAGCAGCGACGCGACGATCATAAAGAAGATGCACGCGAACATCGTGACCGAACCGGCCAGACCGTCGATCCCGTCGGTCAGATTGACCGCATTGACCGTGCCGAGGATCACAAACAGCGCCGCCGGCCAGTAGAACCAGCCAAGATCCACCGTACCGGCAAACGGAATGACGGTGCTCCCGCGCTCGCCGGCCAGATACAGGGAAGCAAGGTATGCGCAGGCGATGATCAGCTGCAGCAGGATCTTCTGGCGCGCCCTCAGCCCAAGATTGCGCTTTTTGACTACCTTAATGTAATCGTCAACAAAGCCGACCGAGGCATACGCCAGCGCCATGATCATTCCGCCGAACAGACGCACGCGCTGCAGAGCGGTTTCCCCCGAGATCCCGGCAACGCCCTCCACCGGCGTATAGCCGACACTGGAATAATAGACCGGCACCGCTATTATTATGGCACAAACAATACCGATTATAAACATGATTCCGCCCATAGTGGGAGTTCCCTGCTTGTTTTTGTGCCAGGTCGGACCGATCTCCTTGATCGTTTGCCCAAAGTGCAGCTTGTGCAGAAACGGCACCGCCCATTTTCCCGCGACCGCCGTTGCCGCAAACGCAATGGCAGCAGCTGCCGCCGTCATGATTCCGCTCATTTTGTCCCCAATCCTTTCCTCTGTCAGTTCTGTTTTCGGTACATCTTATTTTACCACAAAACAAGACCCGGGAACAGTGTTTTTGTCTCCGGAAAAAGATTTGTTTCAGGTTTCGGTTTCGCGCTCAAAACGACTGTAGACCGCGTCCAGAAGTTCCTCCAGATGAGAGCCGTGGCTCGCCTTGACCAAAACCAGATCCCCCGCGCGCAGGCTGTTCTGCAAAAACTGCGCCGCTTCCGGCTTTTCTTCAAAATATTCGGTAAGGATTCCGGCTTTCTCCGCCTCTTCGGCACAGAACCTTGCGTCCCGTCCGCAGGCGACCAGCAAATCCGTGCCGTTTTCGGCCGCAGCACGGCCGCATTCCCTGTGCCCGCGCTCCGTATAATCGCCCAGCTCCAGCATATCGCCCAGAACGGCGATCCGCCGGCCGGTGCACGGCATGGCACGCAGCGCAGCCAGCGAGGCCTTGACGGAATCGGGGCTGGCATTGTAGCAATCCTCCACCACGGTCAGCCCACCTGCACGGACAATATGCTGGCGCATGCCGGACGGCACATAGCCCGCAAGACCATCGGCCATCCGGTCCGGTTCCACCTGCAGCAGCAGCCCGACCGAAAACGCCGCCAGCGCATCATATACATGGTGGATCCCATACGCCGGAAGATGCACCGGGGTGCGGCTGTCGAGCGAGGCGACACAGACGTCAAACTCCAGCCCGGATTCGGTTTCCCGCACGTTTTCCGCGCGGACGTCACAGGCCGGATTCCGGATTCCGTAAAGCAGCACCGGATTTCCGATTTTTTCGGCTGCACCCGCCAGAAGCGGATCGTCTCCGTTGAGCACGACCGGCGCGTTGAGATCCATACCGTCCAGAATCTCCAGCTTTGCCTTCAGGATTCCTTCCTGAGAACCGAGATTCATAATGTGCGAATGGCCGATGTTTGTGATGACCGAAATCGTTGGGGCCGCAGTCATGGAAAGATTATGGATCTGTCCGAAATGATCCATTCCCATTTCGATCACGGCGGCTTCGATCGTATGATTGAGCCGGAAAAGGGTTTTGGGGAGGCCGATCTGATTATTCAGATTGCCTTCCGTTTTCATTGTCTGATATTTTGGTGAAATGGCTGCTACAATCATTTCTTTGGTCGTGGTTTTGCCCACGCTGCCGGTGACCCCGACCATCGGAATGCTGAAAAGCGACCGGTAATACCGGGCAAGCTGCAGCAGCGCGCCCTGTGTGCTTTTTACCATCAGCACCGGCGTCCGGCCGGTGCCGCTTACTTCATGTTCACAAACAATGCCTGCTGCTCCTGCTTTGGCAGCTTCCGCCGCAAAATCATGACCGTCGAACCGTTCGCCGCGCAGCGCAACGAACAGGCATCCCGGCGTGATGGCGCGCGTGTCGGTACAGACAGACAGAACCTCCGTCTCCTCCCGGCATTCCGCTCCGATTGCTCTGGCCGCGTTCTGCAGCGTAATTTGCTCCATTCTGATCAACCCTTTCCCGATTTTCCGGTTATTTTTTGTCTCGTGCATTCCGGACCGCTTCGGCAGCGATCTCCCGTTCGTCAAAGCGGATCCTTCTGTCCCCGCGGATCTGATACGCTTCATGCCCCTTGCCGGCAAGGAGGATCAGATCCCCCGCGCGGGCGACCGATACCGCCCTGACGATCGCTTCTCCGCGTTCCTCTATCTGTTCCACCGGAACGGCCGCTCTGCTCATTCCTGCAAGGATATCGTCCATAATTTTGCGCGGATCCTCTGTGCGTGGATTGTCGCTGGTGAGGATCACATAATCGCTGCCATGAACCGCAGCGGCGCCCATCAGCGGCCGTTTTTCCCGGTCGCGGTCTCCGCCGCAGCCAAAAACGCAGATCAGCCTGCCTCGGCAGACCGGCCGCAGTGCCTGCAGGATCTGCTGCAGGCCGTCCGGCGTATGGGCATAATCGATGACCACATCGAAGGGCGTTCCCAGCTCCAGCCGCTGCGCACGGCCCGCTGCCGGCGTGATGTATTCCAATGCCGCAAAGGCTCTGCGCGGCGGAACTCCCAGCTCGATTGCAGCCGCGGCAGCGCAGACGCTGTTTTCAATATTGCAGCGTCCCGGCAGCGGAATCCTGACCCGGAAGGTGCCGCCGCGTGTCCGCAGGGTAAACTCGGTTCCGTCCGGCGAATAAACGGCGTCGGAATACTGATAATCCGCCAGCGGATAAGCGCCGGAGCAGGCAATGATATTTCCCGGGATCTCCCGCGTCAGCCGCGCACCCCACGGATCATCAATATTGATCACCGCACAGCCGCAGTTTTCAAACAGCTTTCGCTTCGCCCGGTAGTATTCCTCCATCGAATGGTGATAATCCAGATGCTCCGGCGTCAGATTGGTAAAAACCGCGCAGCGGAACCGGATTCCGAACAGCCGCTGCTGATCCAGCGCCTGGGAAGAGGCTTCCAGCACGACATGCGTGCAGTTCTGCTTTTTCATGCGCGCCAGAAGAGCGTGAAGCTGCGGCGCTTCTGGCGTTGTGTAATCCGCCGGTTCCGCAAAGCCGGCAGCGCAGTTCTGGATCGTACCGGCAAGGCCTGTCGGGCAATCGTTCTGTTCCAGCAGCTGGCGCAGGATCCATGCCGTGGTCGTTTTCCCGTTGGTTCCTGTAATGCCGCTGATCGTGAGCGAATCCGCCGGCCGGCCGAAAAAGTTTGCGCTGAGCACCGCGCACGCCCGTTTGGAATCTGTTACAAGAATCTGCGGAAGAGCCTGCGGGAGCGCGTGCTGCACCACTACGGCAGCCGCTCCGCGCCCGATCGCCTCTTCGGCAAAATGATGGCCGTCCCGCCGGCTGCCCCGCGCGCAAACAAAAAGATTTCCTTTTTCCACTTGGTCCGAATGTTCGGTAATTCCTGTGATTTCAACGTCCTGCGCGGTCTGCGCCCTGACGGGCACGCCGTTGAGCAGGGTTGAAAGCTTCATCGGGCTGCATCAGATCCTTTCTCTATTCATTTTGATCGGCTGCCGCAAATTTGAGCGTTATGATCGTACCCTGGCTGACCTGTGACTGCTCCTGGATGGATTGCCCGGTTACAATGGCGTTGGCTTTGGAGGCGTCGCCTGTAAGCCGCAGGTTCAGGTTATGTTCCGACGCTGCCCTATTGGCCTGTTCTGCCGTCATGCCGGCAAAATTCGGAACAACGGCAAGCTCGTTTCTGCTGTCTTCATCGGTGTAAAGCACCACGGTTCCCCCTGCGGCAAGCCTGGTTTCGGGATCCGGAAGCTGCGCGACAACATTTTCGCCCTCCCCGAGCACGCGGACTGTAAGCCCTGCCGCCCGGACGGCCGACTGCGCTTCTGCGGCCGGCTGACCGATCACGTTCGGAACGGCAGTCTGACTGGCTGCCTCTGCTCCTTCGGTATCCTCTGTTTTTTCAATCCCCAGGTACGGAAGAACATCGGTCATGACGGATTTGAAGATCGGCGCTGCAACGGTGCTGCCGTATATGGTGCTGCCGCGCGGTTCATCCACCACGATGATGCAGGCGACCTCGGGATCATCCACCGGCGCAAAACCGCAGAAGGACGCGATTCGCGCCGATTTATCCTCGGTGTCCAGCTTTTCGGCTGTACCGGTTTTGCCGCCGACACGGTAACCGTCCACCGCGGCGTTCTTTCCTCCGCCTTCCTTGACGACCATTTCCAGCGCGGCGCGCATCGTTGCGGAAGTTTCTTCCGAAATGACCTGACGCTTGATTCCTGCGTCTTTGGTTTCCACAATGTTGCCGTCGGCGCTGAGGATCTGTTTCACCACATGCGGCGTCCCCAGATAACCGCCGTTCACGACCGCACACATGGCCGTGATCATCTGGATCGGCGTCATTTTCCGGCTTTGGCCGAACGATGAGCTTGCCAGCTCGGTGATGCCCATGGCGGACGGCACATGATAATGGACACCGGCGACCGGCGCCGCCTCGCCGGGAAGATCGATCCCGGTTTTGGCTGTAAAGCCGAACGACTCATAATAACGGGTAAACGCCGGGATCCCCAGCGCCTGACCGATCTGCATAAAGGCCAGATTGCAGGAATTTTCCATTGCCTGAACAATATTCTGCGTTCCGTGAACATGACCGTTGTTGCACTGGTAGCGAACGCCGCCCAGCCTGGTGTTTCCGGTACAGGTAAAGGAGGAGGTCAGACTGACGACGCCTTCGTCCAGCGCGGCAGATGCGGTAAACGTTTTAAAGACCGAACCCGGTTCATAAGGATCCGAGATCGCTTTATTGCGCCACTGCAGCGATTGAGCCGCACTGATGGCAGCAGCCCGTTCGTCCTCCGGCAGCGCGGCGATCTCTGCCGCCTTTTCTTCATCCGCTATCGTGAACGGATCGTTGGGATCGAACGCATTGCGCGTTGCCATTGCAAGCACTTCAAAGGTGTTCACATTCATCACGATCCCGACGATCCGGTTGCCCACCGCGTTATCCCGGATCGCCTGATCCAGATATTTTTCCAGATAACTCTGAATGTTTTTATCGATGGCAAGAACGATGCTGTCGCCGTCCTGTGCATCCACCCGCTGTTCGTATTCAAAATCCATATCGGTTCCGTTGGCGTTTTTGATCGTCATAACGCGCCCGGAAACCCCCTGCAGGTAAGAATCATAGTACGCTTCCACCCCGGCAAGGCCCTGCCCGTCGGTTCCGGTAAAGCCAAGAACCGAGGCCGCCAGCTCCGCATTGGGATAGTACCGCTTGGTATCCTCCTCCAGACCGATGGCACCCGCAACGGAGGAATTGTTTTTTTTGAATTCCAGAATCTGCGTCCGGATATCCGCTTCCACTTTCTTTTTGATATATACCTGATAGCTGCTTGATTTCAGGGTTTTCTGATAGATCTCATCGCGGTCCACCCCGAGAATTTCGGCAAGTCCGTCTGCAACCAGCGCTCTCTTTTTCTCAGTCGCGGTTTCGCTGCCTTTGACCACCAGCGACGCCGGCGAGATAAAAACATTCCACACCGTTGCGCTCTGCGCCATGACCTCCATATTGGAATCGTAGATCGTGCCGCGGGTCGCATTAATCGTTGTGTCGCGCATCTGCTGATTGATCGCCTGCTGCTGCAGTTCTTCACCTTTTACCAGCTGCAGGCGGCCCAATTGAACGGAAACGCCGCCGAAACCGATAACGATCACCAACAGAACTGCGATCAGGCATCGCCTGCGCATCCGTACCGGCGCTCCTTCCGCCATACCGCTCACCTTTCCTTTCCGCACCCGATCCGGGTAAAACAAACAGAAGGAGCCAAGATTTGCTCTTAACTCCTCCCCGTAAAGCTTTTATTACGCCTGCAACCCATTCATATTCCTTCAGACGCGCCGCTATGCCTTTCAGGAGAAAATCCCGGCAAACCAGTCCGCAATTTTCTGCCAGACGGACGCTGAGGAGGACTGCCCGGAAACCTCCACCCGATCGCCTTCGTTGATCCGGATATATTCGATCTGGTCGGGGGTCAGCTTCTGCATGCCCAGCACACCGGCCGCATATTCTTCGGCAGATTCCAGGGAAACCCTTGCTTCTGCAGCCATCTGAAGCTGCACATATTCGCTTTTTGCATTGGAAAGCTGTTTATTCACCTTCTGCAGCGAGGTGTTCAGTTCATTGAGCTGCAGCTGGCTGTAGATCAGCGAACCCATCAGGGCAAAGCAGACCGCGAACGCTGCGATTCCCCGCAGCAGGTGACCGAACGTCAGCTTCGGGCGCGCCTGCGCGTTCTTTTGCGGCAGTTTAATGATCTTCGCCTGCTCCTTTTCCGGCCGGCGTGTTTCCTTTGCGGCAAAACGATCGAAATCATATGCTGCATTTCCGTTCATGTTCACGGTTTTCACCTCTCTGCAAATTTTAACATCCGTTATGATGGATCAATGATCCTGCGCAAGCTTCTCACAGACGCGAAGCTTTGCGCTGCGGCTGCGTGGATTCTCTTCCAGCTCCTGCGGCGAAGCCTCGATCGGCTTGCGGTTGACGAGCACCGCCTGTGGCTTTTTTCCGCAGACGCATACCGGAAAATCCGGCGGGCAGGTACAGCCTTCGCACCATTTTGCCATGCGCTGCTTGACGATCCGGTCTTCCAGCGAATGGAAGGTGATGACCGCCAATCTGCCGCCCGGGGCAAGCAATTCAAAGGCGCTGTCCAATCCGCGGGAAAGCGCGTCCAGCTCGCCGTTGACAGCAATCCGCAGCGCCTGAAACACCCTGCGCGAAGGATGGCCTCCTTCGCGGCGGGCCTTGGCGGGGATCGCCGAGCGGATTACCTCTGTCAGCTGCTCCGTCGTAAGGATCGGAGCGGTCTGGCGGGCGGCGGCAATGGCCTGCGCAATACTGCGGGAAAATTTTTCTTCGCCGTAGCGGCTGAAAATTTCGGCCAGCGACTGCCACGGCAGCGTATTGACCAGATCGGCGGCAGTCGGGCCGCTCTGACTCATCCGCATATCCAACGGTGCATCCGCATGAAAGGAAAAACCGCGTTCCGGCGTGTCAAGCTGGCGGGAGGATACCCCGATATCCAGCAGAACACCGTCCAGATGATCGATCTGCAGCTGTGCTGCGATCTCTGTCATATTGGAAAAATTATTCTGCACAATGGTGACACAAGGAAAGCTACCCAGGCGTTCCTGCAGAACTGCGATCGCATCCGGATCCTGATCGACAGCGATCAGTCTTCCGGTTGTCAGGCGCTCCGCGACCGCACGCGAATGACCGCCTCCGCCTGCCGTACCGTCCAGATAAATGCCGGCCGGACGGACGGCAAGCCCTTCGATCGCTTCCCGGAACAGGACGGGCTTATGTGAAAATTCCATGATCGCAGACCATCCCTTCCGAAACGTGAACGCAGAGGAAAACGGGTTACAGCCCCAGTTTGGTCATCTGAAGCTCCAGAGCAGCTTCGTCAAACGCTTCGCTCGCCTTGTTCCAGGCTGCCGAATCCCAGATCTCCATCCGGTTGTTGACTCCGAGGAATGTGACCTCCTTTTCCAGCCGCGCATGCCTGCGCAGTTTGGTCGGGATCAGGATTCTTCCCTGCGGATCCGGTATGGCGTCTGTTGCTCCCGAGAAAAAGAAATGGGAAATATCCCGGCTTTCCACCAAAGGCATTTCCTCAAACTTTTTGAGGATGAGATCCCATTCCTTCTGAGAAAAGGCCCAGAGACAGCCGCCAAGCCCTTTGGTGACATAGAAGCAGTCGCCAAGCTCCTCGCGGAACTTAGCGGGAACGATGACGCGTCCTTTTGCGTCGATATTATGTTGAAATTCGCCCAACAACATAATTCCGTTCCCTGGCATAAAGGAGGAAGAAATCACTTCAAATCCCCTTATGCCACCACCTTTCACCACTTTGTATTCATAATTATACCCTCAGCAAAAAGAAAAAGCAACTGTTTTTTTAGAAATCGATTGAGATAACTCCAAAAAAATCGCGGCAGAATCCCGTTTTCGCGCAGCATCTTTCACAATTCTCTCCACTTTGTCCGCAGTTTTGAGAAAAAACTTTTTGGGACGAGCCTTTTCTCCCACCCACCGCCCGAAAAACTTCTTTTTCAGCGGAAAAATGTTCCGCAGCCCCACAAAGAAAAAACATCCGGTACAGATCAAATGATCTGCACCGGATGCCTGATGTAGGATCCGTATTCAATGCGGTTTGGTTCCGTCGCCCAAACGCTGGCTTGCTTTGATATTCTGCCGCGCCTTGCGCAATTCGGAAAGCGCAACGGAAACCGATTCGTCTGCTCTTTGCATCAGATCGTCCACATATTCGTTGGCCGCCTTGCGCACCTCCACCGATTTCGCCTTGGTCTGGGTCAACAGGTCGTTGGCCTTTTCCTGCGCCTGGCGCACGATCTCGTCCTTTGCTACCATGGCACGCGCGCGTTCTTCTGCCACGCGGACGATGGATTCGGCCTCCTTGCGCGCATCGGAAATGATCTGCGTCCGGTCGGCAACGATGCGTTCTGCCTGCCGGATATCCTTCGGAATGTTCAGCCGGATGTCCTCCAGCAGGCGGCGGATCTTTTCGGCATCCACCAGAACCTTGCCGTTGCTCAGCGGAAAGGAAAACGCGCTTTCCACCAGTTCGTCCAATTGATCCACAATTTCTTCCACGCTCATTAACGAGCACCTCCCTTGCAAAGCCGTTCTTTGATCTGCTGCAGAGTTTCCCTGGCCACAAAGCCGGAAATATCGCCGCCGAACGAAGCGACCTGTTTGACGATGCTGGAGCTGAGATACATATACTCCGCGCTCGTGGTCAGGAACACCGTCTCAACGTCCGGATTCAGCTTTTTGTTGGTGAGAGCCATCTGGAATTCATATTCAAAATCGCTGACTGCCCGCAGACCCTTGACGATCGCGGCCGCATTCTTGACGCGCGTGTAATCTGCCAGCAGCCCGTTGAAGCAGTCGATTTCAACATTCGGAATATCGCGCAGCGCAATTTTCAGCAGCGCCACCCGTTCTTCCGCGGTAAAACTCGGGCGCTTTTCCGGGTTGGTCATCACCGCCACGACCACATGATCAAACATTTTTGAGGCCCGCCGCACAATATCGACGTGACCGAGCGTAACCGGGTCAAAGCTGCCCGGGCAAACTGCCGTTGCCATTCATGAATCGTCCTTTCTGATGTTGCAGAAGCTGTTTTCCTGCGCAGAATTATTCCGCCTGATCGCGGTGCGTAAAACGGCTGAGCTTGATCTTGCCGTAGCAGTATTCCTTCCGGAGAACGAAGTCGCCGCCCAAACCGGAAAGATCCTCCTCCCGCGGGCTTTCGCAAAGGATCACCCCGCCGGGATTCATCACGTTCGCCACCAGCGGAAGCGCCTGCTGCACAAGCCCTTTGCGGTACGGCGGATCCAGAAACGCCACATCAAACGGTTCTGTTTTTCCGCGCAGAAACGCCGCAAAATCGCTGTTGACCACGCGGGCATTCTTCATCAGCTTTGTGTGGTTCAGATTCTCCTTGATCCGTTCGACCGACTGGCGGCTGACGTCCACAAAAACCGCCTGCGCCGCGCCGCGGCTGAGCGCTTCGATGCCCAGCTGGCCCGAGCCTGCAAACAGATCCAGCACACGTCTTCCCTCCAGTTGAAACTGGATGATATTGAACATTGCTTCCTTGACTTTATCGGTAGTCGGGCGGACTTCGTCGCCCGACAGTGTCTCAATCCGCATTCCGCGGGCGCTTCCCGTGATCACTCGCATCCTGTTCTCCTGTCCTTCCTGCTTTTTTGCCAGCCTGCAGCAAAAACAGGCTGTTTTCATTATGATGCCCCAAAGGAATTTTGTCAACCGTTCTGTTCAGATTCTTCCTGCCCGGGCTGCGCATGAAAATAACGGTAGACCGCTTCCGCTGCCGGACGGTTCATGCCCGGTGCAGCGGCAAGCTCTTCCACTGCGGCGTTTTTTACGGCAGTCAGCGTTTGAAAATGGCGCAGCAGAGAAGCAACGCGCGCCTTGCCGATCCCGGGGATCTGCTCCAGAACCGACGCGAAGGTTGACCGGGAACGGCTTTGCCGGTGATAACCGATCGCAAAGCGGTGAACCTCCTCCTGCATGGAGGAAACCAGCGTAAACGCCGCACGGTTGGAACGGATGGCAATTTCGCCGCCGTCCATTGCGATGGCGCGGGTGCGGTGCCGGTCGTCCTTGACCATACCGAACACCGGCACGGAGTAGCCCATTTCCCGCAGCAGCGGCTGAACCGCCGCCACATGGCCCTTGCCGCCGTCGAGCAGGATCAGATCCGGCATCCGGCCAAAGCCCTGCCCCGTATCCTTTTCCTTTTCATATTCCGCAAAGCGGCGTGCGATGACCTCCTGCATGGAACCGTAATCGTCCTGACCTGAGACCGTGCGGATCCGGAATTTACGGTAGGCCGATTTCAGCGGGCGGCCATGTTCAAAAACGATCATCCCCGCCACATTTTCGCTGCCGGCAAGATTGGAAATATCGTACGCTTCGATATAAACAGGAGGCTTTTCCATACCGAGCAGGCGCGCAAGCTCATTGAGCGCGGCAGTCTCCCGGCCGCCGGCGCCGGTCCGCTGCGCGATCTGTTCGGCCGCGTTGCTCAGACACATCTGCACCAGCTGCCGTTGCTCCCCTTTCTGCGGCACAACGATCCGAACCTTTCTGCCGGCCTTTTGGGAAAGCCACTCGGCCAGCAGCGCGCTGTCCTCCGTTTTTCCGTCGAGCGTGACCTGCGGCGGGATCCTGTCGCGCAGGGAATAGTACTGCTGCAAAAAATCCGCCCGGGCGCGTTCCGGTGCACCGATCTCTCCGAAAACAAAGCTTTCGCGGTCATACAGTCTTCCCCCGGAAAAACGGAACACCTCGAAGCATGCTGAGCCTCCGCTCTGCGCCAGCGCAAAAACATCCTGTTCCTGCACGCGCGCTGCGACGACCTTCTGCCTTTCGCCCATCCGTCGGATAGCGGTGATCCTGTCGCGCAGACGGGCCGCTTTTTCAAATTCCAGCGCTTCGGACGCTTCTTCCATGCGGGCCGTCAGCCGCCGGATGGATTCGGCGCTGCTGCCCTGCAGAAGATCCAACGCATCGTCAATCATTTCGGCATATTCCTCTTCCGTTATCTTTCCGAGGCACGGCGCGCAGCACTGCTTGATAAAATAATTCAGGCAGGGGCGCTGTTTCCCGATCTCCTGCGGGAAGCGGCGGCTGCAGGTAGGCAGCCGGAACGCACGGACGGCCTCATCCACCGACTGTTTGACCGACCACGAGCTGGTGAACGGACCGATATAGCGGGCGCCGTCGTCCGCCTTCTGCTTGGCCTCGCTGATCCGGGAATACGGCGGCGGGGAGATGCGGATGTAGGAATAGCCTTTGTCATCCTTCAGCAGAATATTGTATTTCGGCGTATGCTGCTTGATCAGGCTGCATTCCAGCACCAGCGCTTCGAATTCGCTGTCTGTCAGAATATAATCAAAATGGTCGACGTTTTCCACCATCTTGCGGACCTTTGCGTCATGGTTGCGCGGCGACCCGAAATACTGGCTGACACGGTTTTTCAGGGCTTTTGCCTTGCCGATATAAATGATCTGACCGGCCTGATTTTTCATCAGATAGACGCCCGGCGTCAGCGGCAGCGCCATCGCTTTGGCACGCAGCTCCTTCAGTTTCGGATTCAAGCGGCAGCCCCCCTTTACAGAAAGAAAAAAGCGCACCGCCCCGAAGCGGGCGATGCGCAGCCATGTAAAAAATTATTCGGTGAAACCGGACTGCACGAGTTTAACAAGACTTTCCACGGCTTCCTCTTCATCGGGGCCGTCCGCAATGATACGGATGGTCGTCCCACCGACGATGCCAAGGGAAAGAACACCGAGCAGGCTCTTGGAGTTTACTCTTCTCTCTTCTTTCTCCACCCAGACCGTGGACTTGAATTCATTCGCCTTTTGAATGAAAAACGTTGCGGGACGAGCGTGAAGACCGACCTGGTTCTGCACCATGACATCTTTGACATACATGACAAAACATCTCCTACCTCAATAGTCTTGCATATTTCAACATATAATGTGTTACAGGTACAATATATATTATATCACAAAAACCCGCATCGTCAATCGAATGGTTCATTTTTGGATTGATAACCGATTGCGTTTCGCCGATTTTGAGCTTGTTTGTGCAGAATGCCTATTATGTTGAAAACTTTTGTAATCATATGACATGCTGCAGCCTTCAAAGGGTCAGAAATGCTCTTTTTTCAGCAGATCCGGCCGTTTTTCCTGTGTGCGGCGCAAGGCTTGTTCCGCCCGCCAGGCATCCACCTTTTTGTGGTCGCCGTTCAGCAGTACCTGCGGGACGGCACGGCCGTGCCATTCGGCAGGGCGGGAATACTGCGGATATTCCAACAGACCGGCAAAATGGCTTTCCTCCGTAAAGCAGACCTCGTCGGCCAGCACGCCCGGCAGCATTCTTGCCACACAGTCCGCCACCACCAGCGCCGGCAGCTCGCCGCCGGTCAGCACATAATCGCCGATGGAAAGCTCCTCGTCCACGATCTCCTCGATCACCCTCTCGTCGATCCCTTCATAATGACCGCAGAGCAGCGCAAGATTCGGCAGAGCAGCCAGCTCGCGCGCTTTCTGCTGCGTCAGCGTTTTTCCCTGCGGCGAAAGATAGATCAGGTGCGGTTTGCCGCCGGTCTCCTCCCGGATGGCTTCGTAGCAGCGGTAGATCGGGTCTGCCTGCAGGATCATCCCTTTTCCGCCGCCGTAGGGATAATCATCCACACGGCGGTGCTTATCCGTCGTATAATCCCGGATATTGTGACAATTCACTTCGATGATCCCGTTCTGCCGCGCACGGCCGATCACACTTTCGCTGAGCACGCGGTCGCACAGATCGGGAAAAAGGGTCAGAATATCAATCCGCATCGTCAAAGATCCCTCCGATCGGCCGGATCAGCATCTCGCCGGATTCCGGGTCGGTTTTGATAACGATATCGCGGATCGCGGGAAACAGGTGCGGAATTTTATCGCCTCCGGTAACCTCATAAACGTCGGTCCGTCCGGTGGAGATCACGTCGGTCAGCGATCCGTAGCAGACGCCGGTATCAGCGTCCCGCACGGTCAGGCCGATCAGATCCTGAATAAAAAATTTCCCCGGCTCCAGCTTTGCGTCCTCACGCCTGATCCACAGAATCCGGCCGCGCAGCTGATCTCCCTGTTCGATGGAATCCACGCCCTCAAGTGAAACAAGGGCAAGGTTTTTCTGCACACGGGCGGAACGCACCCGAACCGGAGATTTTCCCTCCTCAAGGTAAAACGTGCGGAACCTGCACAAAAAAGCGGGGCTGTCGCACCACGGCTGCACGCGCAGTTCTCCGCGGACGCCGTGGGTCCCGACAATTTTTCCGATCTGCAAAAACGGTTTCATCCTGTTTATCATTCCTTTCGCGGAAAGCGGACTCTGCAAAGAAAAAACCGTTCCGGGGACGCGGCTCCGCAGAACCCCGCCCGAAAGAACGGCTTGTGGCATCAGTCGATCTCCACTGAAATTTTTTCGTTGGCACGCACGGCTGCGGCACGCATAACGGTACGGATCGATTTTGCGATCCTGCCCTGCTTGCCGATCACACGGCCCATGTCGTCTTCGGCGACATGCAGATGGTAAACGACAGTGCCATC
The DNA here is from genome assembly GCA_029008595.1 of Bacillota bacterium. GTDB lineage: Bacteria > Bacillota > Clostridia > Oscillospirales > Acutalibacteraceae > CAKXIK01. The sequence goes on along the minus strand of JAQXJH010000081.1, from coordinate 13,348 downwards.
CGCTCCGGGCTCATCCACGTCCACACGGACGGCAGACGGGTCTTCCACGAGCCCCTGAACAATCGTGATCAGAAGATCCTTCAAGTGAGCACCTCCTCTTATTCGGTGATGCCGTTTTTCTTGAAGAGAGCCTTGACGGTATCGGTCGGCTGAGCGCCGTTGGAGATCCAGTTCTTTGCCTTTTCCGCATCAACCTTCAGGGTTGCCGGCTCCGTTTTCGGATCATAGGTTCCGATCTCTTCAATGAAACGACCATCACGCGGGTATCTGGAATCCGCAACGACGATACGATAGAACGGATCCTTTTTAGCGCCCATGCGACGAAGTCTGATTTTAACTGCCATTTGTTTTCACCTCCGAAAAATAATCTTGTATCTTCAACCGGAGTACCGGGTGAATGCTGCTGAAATTACATCGGGAAGCCGCCCATCCCGCGCATCATGCGGCGTTTTCCGCCTTTGCTGTTGAGCTGCTTCATCATTTTCTGCGTCTGTTCAAACTGGCGCAGAAGACGGTTGACGTCTTCCACCTTCTGCCCGCAGCCGGCGGCGATGCGCTTTTTGCGGGAAGCATTGATCAGCTCCGGCTTTGCCCGTTCGGCGGGCGTCATGGAAAGAATGATCGCTGCGGTGCGGTCCATGATGCGGTCGTCGATATCCACATCCTGCAGCTGCTGGCCGACGCCCGGCAGCTTGGAAAGGAGCGATTTGACAGAACCCATCTTTTTGACCTGCTGAAACTGCTCGAGCATATCGTTGAGATCGAACCTGTTCTGGCGCAGCTTGCGGGCGGTTTCTTCCGCCTGCTTCTGGTCGATTTTGCGGCTGGCGTCTTCGATCAGCGTGAGCACATCGCCCATGCCGAGAATACGGGAGGCCATCCGATCGGGATGAAACGCTTCCAGATCCTCCAGCTTTTCGCCGGTACCGGAAAATTTGATCGGTTTTCCTGTGACGGCACGGATGGAAAGCGCCGCGCCGCCGCGGGTATCGCCGTCGAGCTTGGTGAGGATCACACCGGTGATCCCGAGAGCATCGTCAAATGCTTTGGCGGCGTTGACGGCATCCTGACCGGTCATGGAATCGACGACCAGCAGGATCTCGTCGGGCGAGACCTCTTTTTTTACGTCGCGCAGTTCATCCATCAGCGCCTCGTCGATATGCAGACGGCCGGCGGTGTCGACAATGACGACGTCGTTGCCGTAATCCTTGGCGTGTGCAATTGCTTTGCGCGCCGTGACCACCGGTTTTTCGGTGCCATTTTCAAAAAACGCCGCGCCTGCCTGTCCGCTGACGACACGCAGCTGCTCGATTGCGGCCGGGCGGTAAATATCGCACGCGACCAGCATCGGGCGGTGACCCTGCCGCTTGAGCATTGCCGCAAGCTTGCCGGCGTGGGTGGTTTTGCCCGCGCCCTGCAGACCGCAGAGCATGATGACCGTCGGCGGCTTTGACGCAAAAGAGATCAGCGACTGCGTCGTTCCCATCAGCGCGGTAAGCTCTTCGTTGACGATTTTGATGACCTGCTGCGCCGGGGTCAGGATATCCATCACTTCGGCGCCGACTGCGCGGGCCGACACCGTGTTGGTAAATTCTTTTGCGACTTTATAATTTACGTCGGCTTCCAAAAGGGCAAGGCGCACTTCGCGCATTGCTTCCTTGATATCGGATTCTGACAGTTTTCCTTTGCTTTTCAGCCGCTTGAACGCGGCGGTCAGTTTACCGGAAAGGCCTTCAAACGCCATTTGCCGTTCTCCCTTCGCCTGTTTTGATTCATTCCTTCAGCTGCTGCGCAAGCACCAGGATCTTTTCCGCCTGCTCCGAAATTTCCGACGGCCCGCAGTAGCGTGCATTGCATGCGGCGATGCGCTGCGCGGCGGCAGAAACCTCGTTCAGCTGTTTTTCGATCTGCCGGAACCGTTTGACCAACCCGAGCTGCGCTTCCATTTCAAACATCTGCTGCTCGGCACGCTTGATCGCATCCCGGACGCCCTGGCGGGTGATGCCTTCGTTCTGGGAGATCTCCGCCAGAGAGAGATCTTCGTTGTAATAAAGCTCAATCACATCACGCTGTTTTTCCGTCAGAACTGCTCCGTAAAAATCGTAAAGCATGGAAACTTCCAGATTTTTTGCCATGCTGCCCGCTCCTTCGACAATCTGTAAAGTTTTTTTCTTTACACCGCTGTTTATTATACGGGAGAATACGCGTGAAGTCAAGGCTTTTTCGTATTTTTCCGAAAAAAATACGGCCGGAAACCGCTTTCGGACGGCGTACTGCGGAAAAAGGCAGCCTGACGGATCTGCGTCAGGCTGCCTTGACCGGTTTTATCCTTCTGTGGTTCAGTCTCCGGACGATGCTCCGCTCTGAAGAGCATCCAGAAGATCCTGAACCGCATCGGAAATCTTATCTCCGTTCTGCTGCACAAAATCCTCCATGGCGCCCGCGGCGCTCTGCAGGCCGCTTTCGACCTCGGAAAAGATCTGTTCGGTATCCAGAGAGGAATACTGTCCCTGAAGCTTCTGCCGGAATGCATCAAACGCATCTTTCCCTTCGGCAAGGGCCTGTTCGGCCTGCTCCGCCAGCTCCTGCCTCAGCTCCTGCCAGCTTTGGCTCTGCTCCTCCGGCGATTGCCGGACAAAATCGTCGATCTTATCCATCAGCTGATCCACCGGGCCTTTCGGGCGAAAAACGAACGCCGTTCCGGTTACCCGGAAGGACGCCAGAGACGCCGGAACCAACGAAGCGGAAAAGAACAGCTTCCCATCGGCCGCCGTTATTCCGTCCGGCAGAATATCCTGCTGCAGCAGCGAAAAGAACAGGCTCCGCGGAACCGGCAGCCGGCCGAGCCGCAGCTTCTCCGGCGAAAAGACGAACGCTTTCACCGTATTGTTCTCCGTTTCCGCAAGCAGTGTTCCTCTGCCGGAAACGACCCAGTCGTGTTCCTTTGCACGGACGGTAATACAGAATTCGATCTCATTTTCCGTTCCGGACGGCCTGACAAGGATCTGCTGCACACAGGAAGCGGAGGTATCGATCTTTTTTTGCAGCAGCCGGTTCATCTGCGCAGCGGAAAGCTCGGTTTCCTCTCCGGTCAGCGCGGCCTTGGCCAGCAGCGTGACGGCATGATCGTTTTCTTCAACGGAATATCCCTCTGCGGCGCTGCGGTCAGCCGCCAGAAAATAGCATCCTGCCGCGGCAGCCGTCAGAAGCAGCACCGCGCAGAGAATGCCGTCCAGCAAACCGAAGCGGCGCTTTTTTTTGGTTCCGGACAATCGGATCACCTCTTTTTTGATCTCTGCTCCATTTGTATGGATCCGGCATTACGGTTATGCGTTATTTCAGTTCGGCGATCGTAACGCCGTTTTCCCCTTCCCCATAAACGCCGAGGCGGAAGCTTTTTACGCTGGGATGCGCTTTCAGATGCTGCTGCACCGCGCTGCGCAGCGTTCCCGTCCCTTTGCCGTGGATGATCGAAACGAGGCCGATTCCCATCAGCACTGCGGAATCCAGAAAACGGTCAAGATCCACCAGCGCCTCTTCCACCGTTTTCCCGCGCAGATCGACCTCCGTTTTGACCGGCGCTGCCGCTTTGGAACGGATATTGCGCGTTGCAACATGGCGCAGCGGCTCCGTCTTCTTCTTTTCTTCCACCAGACGCAGGTTCGTCAGGGGAACGCGCGTTTTGATGATGCCCGCCTGAACCTCCACCATCCCGTTCCGGTCCGGCGCCGAAAGCACCGACGCTTTTTTATCGATATCAAAAATCAGCACCGTATCGCCTTTTTTCAGCTCCCGCGGCAGACGGTACCCGTCGTTGCTGCGGCGCTGTGCAACGGGATCGGACGCTTCTTCCATGGCGCGGATCCCGGCGCGCAGACCGGCACGGGCTTTGCCGGAATCGACGGCTTCCTTGTTCCTGCGCAGCTCTTCCAGCTCCGCAAGCAGCGCTTCCGCCTGCGCACGGGTGCGGGCGGTAAGGTTGCGCGCTTCCACCTTGGCTTTCTCCATTTCGTTCTGCCGGAAACGCTCCTGCTCTTCCTTCTGCCGGGCCAGCTGCGCGGCTGCCTCGGCTGCTTCCCTGCGGAGCGACGCGATCAGCTGCTTTTCATTTTCCAGCTCCTGACGGCTCTGCTCCAGCTTTCGCACCACATCCTCAAAACGGGTGTTTTCCGTGGAAAGCAGCTCGCGCGCGCGTTCCACGATCTCCGGCTGCATCCCGAGACGCTCCGAAATCGCAAACGCGTTGGAACGGCCGGGCACGCCGATCAGCAGGCGGTAGGTCGGGCAAAGCGTCGCCACGTCAAATTCGCAGCAGGCGTTTTCCACACCGTCCGTCTGCAGCGCGAATGCCTTCAGCTCGGCATAATGGGTCGTCGCCGCAATCCGGCAGCCGCTGGTGCGCATATTTTCCAGAATCGAACGCGCCAGCGCCGCACCCTCGACCGGGTCGGTGCCTGCGCCAAGCTCATCGATCAGCACCAGACTGTGAGGATCGACGGTTTTCATAATGGAAATGATGTTGGTCATATGAGCCGAAAAGGTGGAAAGCGACTGTTCGATGCTCTGTTCGTCGCCGATATCGGCAAGAACGCGCGTGAATACGGACGCCTCGCTGTTGTCGGAGACCGGCAGCAGCAGGCCGCACATGGCCATCAGACTGAGCAGTCCGATCGTTTTCAGCGCAACGGTTTTGCCGCCGGTGTTCGGGCCGGTGATCACCAGCGTATCGAACGAGGCGCCCAGCTCAACGGTGGTGGGGACAACCTTTGCCGGGTCGATCAGCGGATGGCGCGCTTTTTTGAATGCGATACGGCCTTCGTCATTCATCGACGGCATAGAAGCCTTCATCTTATATGCCAGGCGCGCCTTTGCAAAGATCACATTCAGCTCCAGCGCGTTGTGATATCCGTCGATGATCGCATCGGCAAAGCTGCCCGCCTCGGCGGAAAGTTCGGTCAGGATCCGCTCGATCTCCGTTTTTTCCTTGGCCTGCAGCACACGGATCTCATTATTTGCTTCCACCACGCCCATCGGCTCCACAAACACCGTTGCGCCGCTGGCGGAGGTGTCGTTCACCAGACCGGGGATCTCGCCGCGGCATTCCGCCTTGACCGGCACGACATAGCGCCCGTCGCGCATCGTGACGATCGGATCCTGCAGGTATTTCTGGTAGGCCGACGAACGGATCATTTTATCCAGCTGCTCGCGCACGCGCCCGGAAGCGCCGCGGATCTTCCGCCGGATATCATTCAGCGCGGGAGAGGCGTTGTCAGCCATCTCTTCTTCCGAAAGGATTGCCGAATCGATTTTTTCTTCCAGATATTTATTCTGGCAAAGCGCATCAAAGCGCCAGTCGATGCAGGTGGCCATGCCCTCCGAATGGCGGCGCCATTCGATCAGCGCGCGCATTCCGTGCAGCAGCGACGAAATTCTGAGCAGTTCGCCCATGGTCAGCGTTCCGCCGGCAGCGGCGCGGCGCAGCGAATTTTCGCAGCCGTTCAGCCCGCCGAAGCTCGGAGAGCCGAAGCTGCCGACCAGACGGTATGCATCATCCGTTTCCTGCAGCAGCGTCCGGACGGTTTCCAGATCGCTCTGCGGAACGATCGCGCGGGCCATCGCTGCGGCATCGCTGCAGGAGGTTTCCTCCGCAAGCATGGCAAGAACCTTATCCAGCTCAAGCGCGCGGTAATGTTTCTGTTGGTTTTCTGTCATGAATCAGGACCATTCCTTTCTGCTGCGCTGCGGGACGCGCCTGCGGCCGGAGCCGAAACAGCGCGGAACCGCCCGGACATACCGGCACCTTTCATCCGTTCCCGGCGCAGCGGACAAGCTTTCATTTTGCTCTGTTATTCTTTCTGCTGCATTTCCTCTGCCGAAATGCGGCGGTAGAAATCCAGCGTTTTAAAATCACGTTCCAGCTGCGCGCGGACATACAGCTCCGACGCGGTCTCCAGCTGCTTTTCGCCGTTCGGGGAAAGCTCAAACGAAAAAACCTTTTCAAACGGCGCATAGATCGTATGGCGCAGAGCCGCCAGCACGCCCGGTTCCAGCGCGACAGACGGCATTCCGTCCGCCCGGTAGCAGCGGCTGCAGATGATCCCGCCCTCGCGCAGGCGGAAAAACATGGTCTCGCTTTCATACTGACCGCACACGCTGCAGCCGACCAGATCGGGCATATAGCCCGAAAAGGCCATCAGGCGCATTTCCACCGCCGCTTTCAGGATCCGCGGCGGGCGCTTTCCGTTTTCAAGAAAATGCATCGCATTGAGCAGAAGCCGCAGATAGGAGGAAGCGTCGTCGCCCTCCGGCGCAACGGCCATCGCCAGCTCGGCAAAATACTGCGCCAGCGTCAGCTTTGTCAGGTCGCTCCGCAGGCCGAAAAATACCTTTTTGCTTTCCGCGGAATCGATCACATTGGATTCTCTGCCGCGGAAGATCACAAAATCGGAATACGAAAGCATCTGCGTTGCCGAAGCGCTGCGGCTTTTCAGATTCCGCGCGCCGCGGGCAAACGCACGTACCAGCCCGTCCGTCCGCGTCAGGATCGTGATCAGGCGGTCGTTTTCCCCAACAGCCTGCTCCCGGAGCACCAGCCCATCTGTCGCAGTCCGCATGAAAAAGCGTCACGTCCTTTCCGCCGCTTCCGGCAAAGGCTTTGCAGCGGCATCATTCTCCGAAATCTTCAAAGTTGTTTTTGTCATACCCAAAGCTGCGCAGCAGCGCGTCGCGGTTGCGCCAGTCTTCCTTTACCTTTACCCAGAGCTGCAGGTTTACCCGGCAGCCGAAGAATTTTTCGAGATCCTCCCGGGCGTAGGAGCCGATTTTTTTCAGCATGGCGCCCTGTTTGCCGATGATGATCCCCTTGTGGCTTTCCCGTTCGCAATAGATCGTTGCGCCGATCTCAAGCAGCCCGTCGCCACGCTCCGTCATGCGCTCCACCGCGACGGCGATCCCGTGCGGAACCTCCTTCTGCAGCAGCCGCAGCGCCTTTTCCCTCACCATTTCGCCGGCAAGCGTTTTTTCCGGCATATCGGTCAGCTCATCCTCATCGAACATATGCGGGCCTTCCTGCGCAAGCGGCGCGATCTCTGCAAAAAGGTCGCCGATCCCGTCTCCTGTCAGGGCCGAAAGCGGCACCACCGCTTCAAAGTCGTATTCCCGGGAATAGGCCGCGATCTGCGCCATCAGTTTTTCCTTCTGCGCCAGCCGGTCGATCTTGTTAATGACCAGGATCGCCGGAAGGTGCTGCGAACGGATCGAGGCGATCAGCTCCCGTTCCGCCGAGGCGATCTCTGCGCCCGCCTCAGTGACCAGAATGACGGCGTCCACCCCTGCAACCGACGAAGCGATCGATTTTGTCATATAATCATCCAGCCGGTTGTGGGACGGATGCAGCCCCGGCGTATCGATGAACACATACTGATATTCCCCGCGGGTCAGCACGCCCATGATCCGCGTGCGGGTGGTCTGCGGTTTGGAGGAAACAATGGCGAGCTTTTGCCCCAGAAGTGCATTGAGCAGCGAGGATTTTCCTACATTCGGACGGCCGACGATGGCCAGAAACGCATTTTTTTCCACGGGCAGTTCTTTTTGATTCATAAAAAACTCCAATCTGATTTTTCACTCTATTCGGTCGGGCGGCCGGAACTTTTGGACCGCCGAAAAATTTTCCGGCAGAGCCGCAGCATACCGGACGGCGCAAGGAGTACATACAGCGCCAGAACGGCCAGCAGCAGAACCAGCCCTGCCGCCGCTGCAGGATGCGCCGCAAAAAAAGCCGGTATTCCCGCCAGCTCTTCGGGTTTCCAGAAAAGCGCCGCTCCCACCAGGACAGAAAAAAAGGCGCAGACAAGTACGGCTCCCGCCGCAAAATCCTTGACTGCCGCCGCATTTTTAGAAAAGAACGGGATCTGCGCATCCACCAGACGCTCCATCGCGGAATTGAACAGCTCTGCCGCAAGCACCAGCGCAAAGGTTACAAACAGCAGAGCGTATTCCACGGCAGAAAGCGAAAAGAACAGCGAAAACAACAGCACCACCGGGATCGCCGCCGTGTGAAAGCGCATATGGCGCTCCTCCTCCACACAGCGCAGGATCCCGCGCGCTGCCGCACGAAAGCTGTGCCGCTCTTTATTCGTCATTTTCCGTCGTCTTCGAGAACATAGCTGGCGCTGCTGGGCAAACCGAGCAGCTCCATGACCTTCTCTTCCTTTTCACGCATATGGACTGCTTCGAGGCCGCCCTGCTCATGGTCATAGCCCAGCAGATGCAGCATGGAATGCGCCGTCAGGAAGCCGACCTCCCGCTGCAGCGAATGGGAGTACAGCTTGGCCTGATCCACGGCCTTCTGCATACAGATGACGATATCGCCGAGGAGATATGCGCCGGTGTCGTGGTTGACGTCGTAAACGCCGTTTTCCCCCAGCGGGAAGGAGAGCACATCGGTCGGGATATCCTTGCCGCGATACTCTCTGTTGAGCTGCTGGATCTCTTCCGTGCTGACAAAATTGACGCTCACCTCTGCTGAGCCATCGAAATTTTCCATTTTAAGCACTGCATTGCAGCAGCGGCGGATCAGCATCCGCAGTCCTGTGGGGATCTTAACTTCTTTCTGTCGGTTTTCAATGATAACCTTGATTTTTCCGGTCATCTGCCGCGCCTTCCTTCTTCGTATTTTTCATATGCTTTGATGATGTCCTGCACGAGCTTGTGGCGGACAACATCTTTTTCATCGAACCGGACAAGGGAAATATCCGGAACATTTTTCAGTACACGCTCCGCTTCGGTCAGGCCGGAGCGTTTTCCGTCCGGCAGATCGATCTGCGTAACGTCGCCGGTGATGACCATTTTGGAACCGAACCCGAGCCGGGTCAGAAACATTTTCATCTGTTCTCCGGTGGTGTTCTGCGCTTCGTCAAGAATGATGAAGCTGTCATCCAGCGTGCGGCCGCGCATATAGGCCAGCGGCGCGACCTCGATATTCCCGCGCTCCACGTATTTCTGATACGTTTCGGCGCCCAGCATGTCAAACAGCGCGTCGTACAGCGGCCGCAGGTAGGGATCCACTTTCTGCTGCAGATCCCCCGGCAGAAAACCGAGCTTTTCGCCCGCTTCCACCGCCGGCCGCGTCAGGATGATCCGATTGATGTCGTGCGCACGGAATGCGGCGACCGCCATCGCGACGGCAAGATACGTCTTGCCGGTTCCCGCGGGGCCGATGCCGAGCGTGATGGTATTGTCACGGATTGCGCTGATATATTTTTTCTGGCCGAGCGTTTTCGGCTTGATCGGTTTTCCTTTGGCCGTTACGCAGACGCAGTCGCCTGCGAGCGCCTCCAGTTTTGCTTCGCCGCCGTCATTGACCAGCGAGATGCAGTAACGGACCGACTGTTCGGTCAGCGCTTCCCCCCGGTTGATCAGGTTCAGCAGGCTTTCCACAACGCGGGACGCACGCGAAACATTTTCGGCTTCTCCGGAAAGCTTCAGCTCGCCGCCGCGCATGATAATATCGACACCGTATTCCGCCTCGATCAGCCGGACATTTTCATCAAAGCTGCCGAATAACGCCACAGCCTGTTCCATACGGTCCACATTGATGATCTGTTCAAACAACATTCGTTTTTCTCACTCTGATTTCCGGGTTGCCCCATTTTATTTTTTCTTATTATATCATTTTTTCTTTCGTTCGTCACTATTCAAAATCACAAAAAATGTGGACTATTTATTAATTTTTTCTCGGTTTCCGTTCCAATTGCACAAAAAAATCAGGTTGCATCTGGAACAAGTGCTATTCTTCCAGATAGATCTGTTCTTCCTGCGCAATATTTTCCTCGCATTGCAGCACTGCCGTCAGCGTCAGCACGCCATCCCCGATCTGCCGTGTTTTGACCGATGAAACCACTCTGGCCAGTGGAAACTGTTCCGTCAGCCGGTTCTGCAATTCCCGTTCTGCCTGATCGGCCGCCTCCTGCTCTGTCAGCGTTACCGTCTTCTCTTCGACTCTGCTCCATGTTTCAGTATAACGCCGGACAGGGACCCGTACCCCGAGCACCTCGACCGGTTCCTCGGAAAATGTGCGGGTAAAAACGCCGTCCTGCGGCGGCGAGGTAAGGTTCAGCGGAATTTCAACTCCAAAAACAGCCAGTCGCCTGCGCACAAACGTTTCGCCTGTGGGGATCTGTTTTTTCTGCGTCAGCGGAATCTCGCAGGTGATCCTGTGGGTCGTGGCGGCAATCACCTCTCCCTGTGCATGGCGCAGCATCGTCGCGCCGAACGCATCCTGCCGCACGCCGCTGACGAGCAGATCACCGGGCACAACGGTATCGCCGGGGCTGACAACGGCAAAACCGGCCCTGGCGTCCACCCGGATGACCACTCCACCGATGCGCGCCTTCAGATTGCAGGGCCGGTCGGTGGGAACGATCTGCGGAGGCAGACTGCGTTCCCGCAGTTCAATGTTCAGTTCACAGCCGGTCAGATTCATCGACGCCCAGGAAAGCTCCGGGATCTCCCGCAGCAGATCCTCCCGGATCTGTTTCAGACTGACGCTGTTTTTCCAGGTTCCGGACGCAACGCCCAGCGAAGCGGCTGTTCGGGTGACCTGCCGGCGCATCGCCTCGTCCCCTCCGGTGACATTGATGTTCCAGATAAACATGGATAAAAAGCGGATCAGAACAAAAAAAAGCACAAGCCCGGGCAGGACGCCCCACCGCCGCCGGAAACGGTGCGCAAGAAACGGAAAGCCGGAACGCTTTTTGTTCCGGAGCCTCAGGCCTGTTTTTCGCACCGCAAAACGCAGCTGATGATATCCGCCGGGCGTTGTGCAGGCGAAAAGCGCTCCGCTGCGGCGCTCGATCTGCCAAAGCGGAATCCCCCGCTGCACCGCGCTGTTGAGCAGCTTTTCCGGATTTTTTCCGGCTGCTTCAAATGCAACACATCCGCGAAACCAGTGAACCACCGCAATCAGGCTCATACGGGAGCGCTCCTTTCTCAGGTGATGAATTCCGTGCGCAGAATGCAGCCGCAAAGAGTGACTGATTCCCGCGTCATACAGCGGATGGTCAGGCCTCTGCCATAGATGCAGAGGATCATTTTCGGCAATGCGATCTTGATGCAGTCGCTGTCGTAGGCAACGATCCCGCGGCAGCCGTCAATATCCATTTCACAATTGCCGGTCAGTTCAATGCGAAACGGCTGCAGCGCTGCGACCCGGTTGTTCCGTTCTCGGCGCGGCACCGGAACCACTTTGTTTTTCATGCGGCATTCCTCCGCCCTGCTGCAAAATATGACCGATAAACATTTATGACAGGACGGTATGAAAAATGCGCAAACCGCCGTATATATAAGGGAAGATGAGCAGATCGGGCTGTTTCGCCGCCCCTTTGGAGCCGGCACGATCCTTTGCAGGTACAGGAGGATGACCATTTCATGAAAAACAGACACGGTTCTGCCTTTCGGCCGGGAAAAGCCACGCTGTTTGCCGCGGTCGCGCTGCTGTTCGGGCTGCTGACGGTGTTTTCCCGGCCGTGCGCGGCAGGCGCCCGCACCGCACTGGAACGATGCGGCACAACGCTGATTCCTTCGCTGTTTCCTTTTCTGGTTCTCAGCGGGCTGGCGGTCCGGTTCGGATTTGCAGAATGGTGCGGGCGGCTGCTGTCGCCGCTGACGCGTGTTCTTTTTTATTTGCCCGGCTGCACCGCCGCGGTGATCCTGACCGCCTGGATCGGCGGATACCCCGTCGGCGCACGCGGAATCCGTTCCCTGCTGGACCGCGGCGCCATCACCGAAGAACAGGCCGCGCGGATGACCTGTTTCTGCGTCGGCGCCGGCCCCGGTTTTCTGGTTGCCGCCGTCGGCGAAGGGATCTTTCACAGCACTGCGCTGGGGCTGCTCCTGTTCGCGATACAGATCCTTTCTGCGCTGACGCTCGGCATTCTTACGGGGATCCCGGCGCGCAGAAAGGAAGATCCGCCGGCGGAAACAAAAACCGCCGCCCGCCCGGAACCGGCCGGCGAGGCACTGGTGGCAGCCGTTGCCGACAGTGCACAGGCGATGCTTTCCCTGTGTGCGTTTGTTGTGTTATTCGGCGCAGTTCTGGGGCTTTGCAGTCAGCTGCAGCTGCCCGCGCTGCTGGCCGCCGCGCTGCAGCCGTTCGGGTTGCCTGCCTCTGCCGGGATTGCATTGCTGCCTGTTTTGCTGGAGGTCTGCTCCGGCACCGCTGCGGCGTCCGGCTGCGCCGGTGCAGCGATCTTTCTGACATCGTTTGCCCTCGGTTGGGGCGGTCTCTGCGTTCATTTTCAGATTTTCGCCGTTCTTGGAGACATGTCGTTTTCCCGGGCGCGTTTCTTCCTTTTCCGGTTTCTGCACGGAATACTGGCCGGGATCGCCGGTGCTCTGCTCTCCTTTGTTCTGCCCGGCGGCGGTGTTTCAGCCGTTTCCGGCAGTCTTTCCGCGTTTCAGCTTTCCGGCAGCCTTCCCCTGACGCTTGCGCTTTTGCTCATGGTTTTCATTTTTCTGCTTTCTGTGCCCTCGGGGGTGGAAATCCGTAAAGAAAAATGGTAAAATAAATAAATCGGAAGGCTGCGCGCCGTACACAAGGCCATGCCTGCCGCATAGAAAGAAGGACGATCTGAAGTGTTCGGAAAAAAGAAAACGCCTTTGTTCGGGCAGAACATTTCCCCTGCATGCGTTTACTGCGCGCACAGCAGCACCGCCGACGGGCTTCATTGCATGCTCGGCGACAAAAAAAGCCGTCTGGAAAACGACAGCTGCCGCAAATTTGTTTACGACCCTCTCCGGCGGACTCCGCGGAAGGCGCCTCCCCTCCCCAAGGCTGACCCAAAGGATTTTACCCTATGAGTTCCAAAAACACCTGCGGCGATTGCCGCTTTTGTACAGAAGACGTGCGCAGCACAGATTACCGCAGACGAAAAATGTGGTTCTGCCGCAGAAAATGCACGTTTTTCAGCCGGAATTACCGTCCCGGCGAAGGCGGGCGGATCTTGCCGGAACAGGCGGCCTGCCCGGATTTTGAAGCCGCCGAAGCCCCTGTTGAGGATCAAGATTCAAAGGAGACTGTATTGGATGAATCAGAGCTGTGAACGGTGCGGAGAAACAAAAATAGATGCCGGGGATTTTTCTTATTGCCCCGCCTGCCTTTCCTGCAGTGACCTGTGCCCGTCCGGGGAGGGCTTTCCGCCGCTCCCCCGCTATCTTGCAAAATGGATCGCCCGGCAGACGCTTGGCCGGAAAGCGCTTTCCGGCGGATATCTGTTTCTGGAGTCCGATCCGGGAATGGAAAAATCCCGTCTGCTGCGCGCGGCTTCCCGCGGCGAGATCGACTGTCTGA
>JAQXJH010000080.1 GCA_029008595.1 Bacillota bacterium | reverse complement strand
ACGTACCAGCCGTGGTGGGTACAGGTCGAAACGCTGGTTGCAACGGCTTCCGCCTACCGCCAGACGCATGACGAAACATTTCTTGCGCTGCATGAAAAGGTGCGTGCCTTCGCTTTTGCGCATTACCCCAACGGCTACGGTGACTGGATCAACTGGCTCGACGAAAACGGAAATGTCGGAACGACCGCGGCGCTGCCGGTCAAGGATCCGTTCCATCTGCCGCGCGGCCTGATCATGCTGACAAAGCTGTTTGCGCAGCTGGCAGAGGAAGAAGCCGCCAAATGATTGAAAGCTTACGGAACGGGTCATAACAGAAGATCGGACGTCGTTCCGGGTTTTTTCCTGCATCAAAAAACTCCGCTGCAAATAAAAAAGCTTCGCCGGACTTTCGGTCCTCCCGGCGAAGTTTTTTTCGATTATATGCTTTTGGATTTTCCGGTTTGCGTGTTACGGGGTTGATCCCGTTCCAGGTTTTGCGCTGCAAAGCGTTCAATTCTCGCTTTGCCTTTTTGGAAAGCTTCTCTTTTGGAATAAATTTCTGCATGGGTTTCATCCTTTCTTTCGTTCGGTCAGGGGGCTTTTCCCCAGTCGTCCTTCGTAAAAATCCTGCAAAAACCAGATGTTATCAACGGAAAAGCTCCTGCGGTCCAGATACGACAGGCTTTCTTCCGCTGAAAAATGAAATACGACTTTATAGGAATACAGGGCCTGAAACCTGTACCCGGTGTTTTTGTTGAGCGTATTGGTGCCGTATTTACCGTCGCCGACCAGCGGGTGACCGATAGAGGCAAAGTGGGCGCGGATCTGGTGTGTGCGTCCGGTCAGCAGCTCGACCTCCACAAGGGAAAACCCGTTTTTCTCCTGAAGAACGCGGTATTTGGTGCGGATCGTGCGTCCGCCGGGAATGGGGGAAGAGTGGACAAAGACCTTGTTTTTGTCCTCGTCCTTTTCCAGATAGCCCTCCAGAATCCCTTCCTTTCTGGCAAGCGTCCCGTGGATCAGGCAAAGGTAAAATTTTTCGATTGCACGCTCTTTCATTTTGGCGTTGAGCAGACGAAGCGCCTCGGCTGTTTTCGCAGCCAGCACCAGTCCTCCGGTATTGCGGTCGATACGATTGACCAGCGCAGGAGCAAAGGACTGTTCCGCAGCGGGATCGTATTCTCCGGCTTCGTAAAGATGACGCTGGATGCGGTCGATCAGAGTATCGCCAAAGCTTTTGTCGTCAGAATGGACGATCAGCCCCGGTTTTTTGTCGGCAATCAGGATCTGGCTGTCCTCGTAAACGACATCGAGCGAGCGTGAGGCCTTGAGGAACGGAAACCGTTCGCCCGGCGGGGGAGGGGCAAACACATCGTCATTCAGATAGATGTCAAGCTGATCTCCCCGGCAGAGCCGCGTGGAGATCTCGCAACGTTTGCGGTTCAGCTTGATGTTTTTGGTGCGGATCGCCTTATACATCATAGACTTCGGCATATTCGGAAATGCCTTGGTCAAAAACTTATCCAGACGCTGCCCGGCGTCATTTTCCGAAATGATCAGGCTTTTCATGCTGCCAACCCCTTTCCCTCTGCAGGCGGAAGAACGGATTTATTATACCAGAGCCGCAGAAATTCTGCAATCCCAAAGAAAGGCCTATGATTTGCAGACTGCACAAAAATATCAAAATAATTCTGTGCAGTTCATAGACCGCGCTCTTGCGGAATTGAAAAAAATATGATACGCTAACAGTATCCAAATATCAATTTGACGCCGACGGAAACAGGAGGACGGATGATGGAACGATTGAGAGAAAAGAAGGGGTTCATTTGCGATATGGACGGTGTCATCTACCATGGCAACCGTTTGCTTCCGGGGGTCAGGGAGTTTGTGCAGTGGCTTTATGATCAGGACAAGCGCTTTTTATTTCTGACGAATTCCAGCGAACGCTCTCCGAAGGAACTGCAGCAAAAACTGGCGCGCATGGGGCTGGATGTGGATGAAAGTCATTTTTATACCAGCGCGCTGGCTACCGCCCGTTTTCTGAGCAATCAGGCACCCGGATGCAGCGCCTTTGTCATCGGTGCGCCGGGCCTGATGAATGCGCTGTACGAAGTCGGCATTACGATGAATGACGTCAATCCGGATTATGTGATCGTGGGGGAGACGGCGAACTATAATTACGAAAGCATCGTTCATGCGGTGCAGCTGGTGCGCAAAGGCGCCAAACTGATCGGAACCAACAGCGATATGACAGGCCCTTCGGAACAGGGGATTGTCCCGGCCACCCGGGCATTGGTCGCACCGATCGAGCTTGCGACCGGAAAATCGGCATATTTTATCGGCAAACCGAATCCGCGGATGATGCGCACGGGGCTGAAGATGCTGGGGGTTCATTCGGCAGAGGCCGCAATGATCGGCGACCGGATGGATACGGATATTATTGCAGGGATCGAAACCGGTCTGGACACGGTTCTTGTCCTGACAGGATGCACGTCTGTTTCCGATCTGGAGCAGTATCCGTATCGCCCGAAATATGTGCTGGAAGGCGTCGGTGCCATTCCAAATCTGCAGGAAGCATAAGTGCGGGCGATATTTCAGGAACCAAAGAAGGGAAATCGGCAAATACCGACGCTCATATCAGAGGCAATTCACAACCTGACAATTACGGGCATCGCAAAAGGTACCGGGAGAAGCAGAAATACTGTTCCCGGTGCCTTTTTATATTTCCGTATCCATCCGGTCGCCGATTCTGTCTTCTTCTATGAGACCTGCAATTTTGTGTCTCCGCAGATCTTCCGATAAATTTTCGAAAAGGGGCTTCTCAAAATCGGTCAATGAAATTAAAATAGGATTGACCGAATCGGTTAACGGAGGTGCGCTATGAACGAAAGGTTCTTTTCTTTGCCGGAAGAAAAGCAGCAGGCGATCATCAATGCCGGATATCGGGTGTTTTCGCAGAATTCCTATAAAAACAGCCCGATGAGCGAGATCGCAGATGCAGCGGGCATCAGCAAATCCCTGCTCTTTCATTACTTTCACAACAAAAAAGAGCTGTATCTGTTTCTGTGGGACAAATGTGCGGAGATAACGATCGAATATCTGACCCGATACGGCTGCTACGGACAAAAGGATCTGTTTGAAAGCATGGAAAAGGGGATGCGGGCCAAGATGGAAATTATCCGTCTTTATCCCGACATGGCGCGCTTCACCATCAAGGCCTTTTACGAAAAGGATGCAGAAATTTCCACCGCCGTTCAGGAAAGCTATCATAAATATTTCAATCTGAAGGCGGATAAGACGCGGATGAAGATAGATCCGGAGCAGTTTATTCCCGGGCTGGATATTCCGATGATGTACCGCGACATGTACTGGGCGTCTGAGGGCTATCTCTGGGAGCTGGTTCAGCGGGGCAATTTGGATATGGAAGAGATGGAACAGGGCTTTTCAAAGCTGATGGCTTTTTGGAAGAGTGTTTACCTTCGGAAGGAGTGACGGACGATGGAAATTATCAAAACGACGAAGCTTACAAAATTCTACGGGAAGGCACGGGGGATCATTGACCTCGACCTGACGGTAACACAGGGCGAATTTTTTGGCTTTATCGGACCGAACGGCGCCGGAAAATCCACGACGATCCGAACCCTGCTCGGGCTGATTGCGCCCACCTCCGGCAGCGCAAGGATCTTCGGGAAAGATGTCACCAAAGAAAAGGAATCCATTTTGCAAAATATCGGCTACCTTCCCTCGGAGGCATTATTTTATCAGGGATTGAAGGTGAAAGATTTATTGAAGCTGTCCGCCGATTTGCGGAAAAAGGATTGTGCTGCTGAAGCAAAATTGCTCTGTGAGCGGTTGCAGCTGGATGTGTCACGAAAGATTGATGAGCTGTCCTTTGGCAACAGAAAAAAGACTGCCATTGTCTGCGCTTTACAGCATCGGCCGGACTTGCTGGTGCTGGATGAACCGACCGGCGGGCTCGATCCGCTGATGCAAAAAGAGTTTTTCGACATCCTTCGGGAGAGAAATAAGGGAGGCGCAACGATTCTCTTATCCAGCCATGTTCTTTCGGAAATTCAGCGCAACTGCACCCGTGCGGCGATTATCCGTGACGGCAGGATCGCTGCGTGCGGCAGCGTGGATGTCCTCTCAAAAACAAGTGCAAAACGCATTACGGTTCGCGGGGTCGTTAACCTGGATCACCTGAGCGGCATTCGGGACAGAAAAGATTCGGAAGATTCGATCAGCTTTCTTTACAGCGGCGATATGAGCAGCCTGCTGCGCGCACTGTCTGCCGGTCAGGTGAATGACCTTACGGTGACGGAACCTGATCTGGAAGAAGTATTCCTTCATTACTATGAAAAGGACGGTGAAACGGCATGACGCTTGTCAGACACGAACTGAGACAAGGCAAAATCCCGTTTTTGATCTGGACGGCTTCCATCGGATTTCTTCTTGCGGTCTGCATTTTTCTGTTCCCGGAGATGAAGGGGCAGATGGAAAGTGTCAATGATGTATTCGCGTCCATGGGCTCTTTTACCGAGGCGTTCGGTATGGATCGGTTGAACTTTGGAACACTCATCGGGTTTTACGCGGTTGAATGCGGCAATGTTCTGGGGCTTGGCGGAGCATTTTACGCGGCTCTTTGTGCCGTCGGCGTTCTCAGCAAAGAAGAAAAAGACAAAACAGCGGAATTTCTGCTGACGCATCCTGTCAGCCGTAAAAAGGTTATTACGGAAAAGCTGATCGCCGTACTGATTCAGATTACGGCGATGAGCATCATTCTTTATGCTGTTTCGGTCGGTTCCATCGCCGCTGTTGGCGAGGCGATCCCCTGGAAGGAAATCAGTTTGCTCCATTTCGCCTATTATCTGCTCCAGATTGAGCTGGCAGGGATCTGCTTTGGCGTTTCGTCTTTCCTTTGCAAGGGCAGCGCAGGCATAGGACTCGGCATTGCCGCAATGATGTATTTTCTGAACCTGATCGCAAACATCGCCGACGTCGCGGAGTTTCTGAAGTACATCACACCGTTTGGATATTGCGAGGGAGCTGATATCGTATCCAGCGGCAGCCTGGATCCCGCTATGGTTGCGATCGGCATAGGAATGGGGATTTGCGGAATCGTGATTGCCTATCTGAAATACACGAAAAAAGATATCCGTTAAAATACAGCAGATACCGGCGGCAAGGAAAAATCCCTGCCGCCGTTTCCGTTTGCGAAGATACTGAATACCGCAGCAAGCGGGAAAACCGTATGAAAAGTTTCCGTAAACAAGAAAACGGTGCTGCCCTTTTTTGCAGAGCTGCACCGTACCTTACATAAAAACTTTCTTATCCGGCGCTGCGGAAGAGAGGTTTCCCTTTCTTTTGCCGGATCAATCGGGGCTTTCCTTTTGCCGGATCCGTGACAAAGCAGATGCGGCAGCACAGGCAGCCGTCAATACACAGCAAAGCAGACCTACCATACAGGCCAACAGCTCTGCTGCACCGGAATGCTTACTGGATGGAGCAGTCAAGATAATGCTCCAGTTCTTCGTCGTCCTTGCGCTTTTTATCGCTGTAAATGCAAAATGCGGTGGCAGCGGCGGTCAAAGCAGAAACAATACCGATCAGGATCAGAATAAACTTAATAATTCCATTCTTTTTCATTTAACAGCACCTCCATGATCCGAATAAAATGAATGAAGATCGCTGCATGGCAATAAAAAACTTATGCATACAGCAGGAACCGTTACTATTATAATACCATAACCGGAAAAAAGTCAATCGAAAAAAGAAAAAGCAGAGCATACTGCTCTGCTTTTCAGTACTTGGAAACGGCGCGGATCAGGCGCTGGCATTGAGCTTGCGAACGAGGGCGGACTTCTTTCTGGCAGCGCAGTTTTTATGAAGAATCCCCTTGCTCACAGCCTGATCGATCTTCTTCATCGCAAGACGAACAGCCTCTTCCTTGTTGTCTGCATTTGCGGCAACAGCAGCGTCAGCCTTTTTCAGCTCGGTTTTCAAAGACGAATTATAAGCCTTGTTTCTCAGGGTCTTGACTTTAATCACCTTCACGCGCTTTTTGGCGGATTTAATATTCGGCATCGGTCACACCTCCTTCGCTAACTTGCAGTCGATTACGATTTATCATATCATTTTCTTTAAGAAAATGCAAGATAAATTTTCAGTTTTTTTCCGGAAAGTGCCGCAATTCATTGAAAATATTTTTTGACAAAAACTGTTTTTTAAAAAATTGCTTGACTTTTGGATAGTAAAGTATTATGATAATAAAAATTAAACAGAAGAAAAAGCGTTGATGGGAAAAAGTAGGGCTTTGGAAGGATTCAGAGAATCGGTGGTTGGTGTGAACCGAGATCCGGATAAAACGTGAAAGTCCTCCCGGAGCTTCCCGCTGAAGGGCTTGCCTGCGTAAGCGTGGACGGTTCATCTCCGTTAATGGGATGTTGCGCAGGATCCATGCGCAAATGAGGTGACTGCCGAGTGCCGATGACGCGTACGGTGCGGAGCAGTAATTAAGAGTGGTACCGCAGAGTGTTTTAAACCTTTGTCTCTTTCCGGAGACAAAGGTTTTTGTTTTCTGCGGCTTGCAATGAAGTAAGGAAGGTGAAGATCTATGATCCTGACAGGTGCTGAAATTATTGCTGAGGTGCTGCTGGAGCAGCAGGCCGACACCGTATTCGGCTATCCGGGCGGCGCTGTTCTGAATATTTACGATGCGCTGTACAAATACCGCGACAAAATTCATCATACGATGACGGCTCACGAACAGGGAGCGGCTCATGCTGCCGACGGTTATGCGCGCGCTACGGGGAAAACCGGCGTAGTGATCGCCACGAGCGGCCCGGGCGCCACCAATCTGGTAACAGGCATCGCAACTGCCTATATGGACAGCGTCCCGATGGTCGCAATTACCGGAAATGTTTCCACGCCGCTGATCGGCCGGGACAGTTTTCAGGAAATTTATATTGCCGGCATCACAATGCCGATCACCAAGCATAATTACGTTGTGCGCCATGTGGAAGATCTGGCGGATATTCTGCGCAGCGCTTTTGCCATTGCGCAGGAAGGCCGCAAAGGCCCGGTTCTTGTGGATATCCCCAAGGATGTAACGGCGGCCAAAACAGAGTTTGAACGGCGGCCCGATCCGGTCAGATTGGCGAAGCCTGTTTCCCAGCTGGATTATCTGGAGCAGGCTGCTGCAGCGATCAACAAGGCGGAACGGCCGGTGATCTATTTCGGCGGCGGGGTCAGCGCTTCCGGCGCAGGGGAATGCCTGCGCGAGCTGACCGAAAAGGCCGACATTCCCGCAGCCTATACGATCATGGCGGCCGGAGTGCTGGGCTACAAAGAAAAGCATAACCTCGGGCTGATGGGAATGCACGGCTGCCTGAGTGCCAACCGCGCAGTGGACGAGGCTGATGTTGTCATTGCCGTCGGAACGCGCTTCAGCGACCGTGTTGCGCTGAATACCGATAAGTTTGCCGAAAAAGCGACGATTATCCAGATCGATATCGATCCCAGCGAGATCAACAAGAATGTGATGGTCGATATCAGTCTGGTGGGCGATGTCAAGGAGATCCTGACCCGGCTGAACCGTCTGATCCAACCGGCGGAGCATACCGGCTGGATGAACCGGATTGCCGAATGGCAAAAGGATGATTTTCAGCCGCAGGACAGCGATTCCGTCCTGAAACCGCATCAGGTGCTGAACGCCGTTTGCGAGCTGGCCGGCCCGGATGCGATCTATGTAACGGATGTCGGGCAGCATCAGATGTGGGCTGCGCAATATCTGCACCATATTTCTCCGCACAGCTTTCTGACGAGCGGCGGACTGGGAACGATGGGCTACGGCTATGGTGCGGCGATTGGCGCAAAGACCGCTTTCCCGCAGCGTCCGGTGGTGCATATCACGGGTGACGGTTCGTTCCATATGAATATGAATGAGGCCTGCACGGCCGTCAGTTATCAGCTGCCTGTTATCACCGTCATCATGAACAATGCGGTGCTTGGTATGGTGCGTCAGTGGCAGGATGCCTTCTACGGCCGCCGCTTTGCTTCCAGCGAGCCGGAGCGCAGAACAGATTATGTCAAAGTCGCCGAAGGCTTTGGTGCCAAGGGCTTCCGCTGCACCAATATTGCGGAATTCCGCGCAGCCTTTGCAGAGGCGATGCAGCAGAACGGCCCGGTCTGGATCGATTGTGTCATCGACCGGGAGGAAAAGGTTCTGCCGATGATCCCGTCCGGCGGCACCGTCCGGGATACCATCATGAACTGAACAATGCCGGAAAGAAGGGACTGATATTCCGATGAAAAAACAGGTGCTGAGTGTTTTGGTCCAGAACCATGCCGGTGTTCTGGCAAGGGTTGCTTCGCTGTTTTGCCAGCGCGGCTTCAATATTGACAGCCTGACGGTTTCTGCGACCAATCTGCCGGATATTTCGCGTATCACGATCGTTACGCAGGGCGACGAACAGATGTTCAGCCAGATCGTCAAACAGACGGGAAAACTGATCGAAACCAAGGAGATTTTTCCGTTGGATGCTTCCAGCAGCCTGCTGCGCGAGCTTCTTCTGGTCAAGGTGGCTGCCGATGAAACCAACCGCAGTGCGATCCATGAAATCGCCAACATATACAAAGCCAAGATTATTGATCTTTCTGTCAGCAGCATGGTGATGGAGCTGACCGGAGAACCGGATAAGATCGACGGCTTTCTGCAGGTGCTTGCGCAGTATGATATTCTGGAAATGTGCCGGACCGGCGTCACCGCCATGGAACGCGGCAGCGTGCGCCACGGGGGATAATATTTGCCATCTTCCGGCTTTCTGCCGGATCTGATATTTTTATTTTTGAAAGGAAGTCTTTGAAATGATCCCAAAGTATTATGATTCAGACTGCAATCTCGGTCTGCTTGACAACAAAACCGTTGCCATTATCGGCTTCGGCAGTCAGGGCCATGCTCATGCGCAGAACCTGCACGAGAGCGGCGTCAATGTCGTTGTCGGTCTTCGCCGTGACAGCTCCAGCTGGGCAAAGGCAGAAGAAGCCGGTCTGAAGGTCATGACGGTTCCGGAGGCTGCTCAGGCTGCCGATATGGTCATGATGCTCGTTCCGGATGAGCTTGCCGCCGATATTTACAACGAGCAGGTCGCTCCGTACATGAAGGACGGCGATATCCTGATGTTTGCCCACGGCTTCAACATTCATTTCCAGTTTGTAAAGCCGGCCAAGAATATCGACGTGATCATGGTTGCTCCGAAAGGCCCGGGCCATACGGTCCGCAGCCAGTACCAGGAGGGCAAGGGTGTGCCGAGCCTGATCGCCGTGTACCAGGATTACAGCGGCAAGGCAAAGGATTATGCGTTGGCGTATGCCAGCGGAATCGGCGCAGGCCGTGCCGGTATTCTTGAGACCACCTTCCGCGAGGAGACCGAAACCGATCTGTTCGGTGAGCAGGCCGTTCTCTGCGGCGGTGTTACCGAGCTGATGAAGGCCGGCTTTGATACGCTGGTCGGCGCCGGCTATGCTCCCGAAATGGCATATTTTGAGTGCATCCATGAAATGAAGCTGATCGTTGACCTGATCAACAAGGGCGGCTTTGCAATGATGCGCTATTCCATCTCCAATACGGCCGAATACGGCGATTACCGCACGGGCAGACGCCTGATCACGGAAGAGACCCGCAAGGAAATGAAGCAGGTTCTGCGCGAGATCCAGGACGGTACCTTCGCCAGCGAGTTCATGCAGGAATTCAGCAGCGGCCGCAAGGCAAAGTTCCTTGCTACCCGCAAGCTGGAAAGCGAGCATCAGCTGGAAAAGACCGGCGCAGAACTGCGCAAGATGATGAGCTGGCTCAAGAAATAATTTTTGTTCAGATGATCAAAAGGCAGGGAGGCCGTTACTATGACGTTGCGCAGCGCAAATGTTACGCAGGGTGCGGAACGCGCACCAAACCGCAGCCTGTTTTACGCAATGGGATATACCAAGGAAGAGCTTGACAGGCCGCTGATCGGTGTTGTCAGCGCGTACAGCGAAATCGTTCCCGGGCATGCCCATCTTGACAAAATCGCCGACGCCGTTAAGGCGGGAGTGCGGATGGCGGGTGGTACGCCGATCTTGATCCCCTCCATCGGTGTCTGCGACGGGATCGCGATGGGGCATATCGGTATGAAATATTCGCTGGCGAGCCGCGAACTGATCGCGGACAGTGTTGAGACCATGACGATGGCGCATCAGCTGGACGGTCTCGTCCTGATCCCTAATTGCGACAAAATCGTTCCCGGCATGGTCATGGCGGCCGTCCGGCTGAATCTTCCGGCTGTTGTCTGCAGCGGCGGCCCGATGCTTGCCGGGCGGTATGACGGCGCGGATTCCAGCCTTTCCAAAATGTTCGAAGCGGTCGGCGCCTACAAAGCCGGTCTGATCGACGAGGAAAAGCTGACCGAATGTGAAAGAGACTGCTGTCCCGGCTGCGGCAGTTGTGCCGGCATGTACACGGCAAACAGCATGAACTGTCTGTGTGAGGCGATCGGTATCGCGCTGCCCGGCAACGGAACGGTGCCTGCAGTCAGCAACAAACGTGTTCTGCTTGCAAAACACGCGGGCATGGCGATCATGTCTTTGGTGGAAAAGAACATCACCGCCCGCGATATCATCAACGAAGTTTCGATCAGAAATGCGCTGGCGTGCGATATGGCGCTCGGCTGCAGCTCAAACAGCGTGCTTCACCTGCTTGCGATCGCCAATGAAGCCGGTGTGCCGCTGAATCTGGAACTGTTCAATGAAATGAGCGCCAAAGTGCCGAATCTCTGTCATCTTGCTCCGGCAGGCCCGACCCATATGCAGGATCTGGATCGCGCGGGTGGAATTCCGGCGGTTCAGGCGGAGCTGCTGAAAAAAGGCCTGCTTGACGCCGGTGCACTGACGGTGACCGGAAAAACGCTTGGCGAAAATGTTGCAGGGGCAAAGATCCTTGATACCAACGCCATTCGTCCGATCGATGATCCCTACAGTCCCACGGGCGGAATTCAGATCCTGTGGGGCAATCTGGCGCCGGACGGCTGCGTTGTCAAGCGCAGTGCCGTTGCGCCGGAAATGCTGAAGCACACCGGCCCGGCCCGTGTGTTCAACAGCGAAGAAGAAGCGATCAATTCCATTTACAACGGCAGGATCCATGACGGCGACGTCGTGGTGATCCGCTATGAAGGGCCGAAGGGCGGCCCCGGTATGCGTGAAATGCTCAATCCGACCAGCGCGCTGGCGGGTATGAAGCTGGATAAAACCGTTGCGCTGATCACCGACGGTCGTTTTTCCGGCGCAAGCCGCGGTGCTTCGATCGGCCATGTCTGTCCGGAAGCCGCTTCCGGCGGACCAATCGGTCTGGTGCAGGAAGGCGATCTGATCGAGATCGATATTCCGAACGCCAGCATTCAGCTCAAAGTCAGTGACGAAGAGCTTGCGGCTCGCCGGGCTGCTTATGTACAGCCGGAGCCGAACGTCAAAACCGGCTGGCTCGCACGTTATGCGCGGCTGGTCAGCGGCGCAAACCACGGTGCTGTGATGCAGTAATCGTCAGTTTTTTGAAAACCTCCGCAGGGATGGCCACTCGGCGGAGG
>JAQXJH010000079.1 GCA_029008595.1 Bacillota bacterium | reverse complement strand
AGCGCGCCGTCCACGCCGATCATGCCGATAATATGCAGGATCACGTCCTTGCCGCTCACATACTCCGGCAGCGAACCGGTCAGCACAAAGCGGATGGCGGACGGCACCTTGAACCACGCGGTCCCGGTCGCCATTCCCGCCGCCATGTCGGTGCTGCCGACCCCCGTGGAAAACGCGCCGAGCGCCCCGTACGTGCAGGTGTGCGAATCGGCGCCGATGATAAGGTCGCCCGCGCCGACAAGCCCCTGTTCGGGAAGCAACGCGTGCTCGATGCCGACGCGGCCGACGTCATAATAATGCAGAATATCGTACTGGTTGGCAAAATTGCGCACCAGCCGGCACTGCTCGGCCGCCTTGATATCCTTGTTCGGCGTAAAGTGGTCCATGGTCAGCGTGATGCGGCTGCGGTCAAATACCGAATCTGCTCCCGCCTTTTCAAACTCCTTGACTGCGACCGAAGCGGTAATGTCGTTGCCGTGAACAATATCCAGCTTTGCTTCGATCAGCTGCCCGGCCTTCACCTCGCTGAGGCCCGCATGTGCAGCCAGAATTTTTTGCGTCATTGTCATTCCCATACCGATGATCCTTCCTTTCAGCCGGCGTCGCTGCTGTGCGCTGCCGGAACAGGGCACTGTGAAAACATTTAAAAATAATTATAATTCAATTCCGGCCCGCTTGCAACCGTCTGAACGGCGCAAAAACAAAAAAGCGCAGGACTTTTGTCAATCATCACAAAAAAGTGCAAAAAATACACCTGTCCACCAGTCAAAGGCATGATTTTATCGAATTTTCTTGCACTGCCGCAAAGAAAAGTCTATAATAGTAACGTCATTTTATGTCTTTCTACGGCGCACACGTGTTGCCGAACGATGTTTTCCGGCGGTAATTTCTCTGTCGGATCGGAAAGGTTTGATTCTCAATGAAATATGCAGTGGTTCTCTGCGACGGGATGGCCGATTATCCCACCCCCGAACTGCAGGGCAAAACGCCGATGATGACGGCAAAAAAGCCGAATATGGACAGACTTGCTCAGTACGGAACCGTCGGGCTTGTAAAAACCGTGGACGATTCGATGACGCCCGGCAGCGACGTTGCAAATCTTTCCGCCATGGGCTATGACCCGAAAATTTATTATTCGGGCCGTTCTCCGCTGGAGGCTGTCAGCATGGGGATCGATCTGGCAGACAGCGACGTAACGGTTCGCTGCAATCTGGTCACCCTTTCGGATGACGAGCCGTTTGAGCAGAAAAAGCTGATCGATTACTGCGCCGACGATATCTCTACCGAAGAAGCAAAGCAGCTGATTCAGGCGGTTCAAAAGGTGCTGGGCAATGAAAGCTTTGCCTTTTACCCCGGCGTCAGCTACCGTCACTGCCTTGTCTGGCACGAAGGCGTGCTGGAATTGGGCGAGCTGACCCCGCCGCACGATATTCCCGGCCGTGTGATCGGCGAATACCTTCCCAAAGCCGCCGCAGCACAGCCGCTCTGCGAGCTGATGGAACGCGCCTATCAGGTTCTGAAGGACCATCCGGTCAACAAGGCGCGCATCGCCCGCGGCAAACGGCCCGGCAACGGCATCTGGCTCTGGGGGCAGGGATTCCGCCCGCGCCTTGACCGGTTTTCCGAAAAATTCGGTCTGAAGGGGTCGGTGATCTCCGCGGTCGACCTGATCAAGGGGATCGGCGTCTGCGCCGGAATGAACGTCTGCAATGTTCCCGGCGCGACTGGCTATATGGACACCAATTTTGAAGGCAAAACGCAGGCCGCTCTGGACGAGCTGGCAAGCGGTCAGGATTTTGTGTATATTCATCTGGAGGTACCGGATGAATGCGGTCACCGCCACGAGGTGGAGAACAAGGTCAAAGCGCTGGAGCTGATCGATTCCCGCGTGCTTGCCCCGCTGCTGGCCGGTATGGACGCTTATGAGAATTACCGGGTACTGGTGCTGCCGGATCATCCGACGCCGCTCGTCACCCGCACGCATGCGCGCGATGCCGTTCCGTTCGTCATCTTTGAAAAGAATGCGCCGAAGCACAGCGGAATCTGCCGCTTTGACGAGGAAAGCGCAGGATCCACCGGGCTTTACATCCCGCGCGGCTGTGAGCTGATGGATCTGTTCCTGAAGCAATGAGCTTTTCCGCCTGATCTTCAAAAAAGAAAAAAGCCGTCCGGGCCGGTGTCCTACGTTTCAGTGGAACCGCGCCCGGATGGCTTTTTCTTTTGTCATTTCCGATCTTCCGGATTACTGCGCTGCAGCGGCCGCACGAAGCGCATCGGTGCGGTCTGTTTTTTCCCACGCCACGCCAAGCTCCTCGCGGCCCATATGGCCGTAAGCAGCCAGCGGCAGGTAGCTGGTATGGCGCAGGTTCAGATCGCGGATAATGGCGGCAGGACGCAGATCGAACACCTTGCAGACCGCCTTCTGCAGCACGCCGTCACTGACGGTTCCTGTGCCGAAGGAATCCACAAACACCGAAACCGGGCGCGCAACGCCGATCGCATAGGCAAGCTGCACCTCACAGCAGCGCGCCAGCCCTGCGGCCACAATGTTCTTTGCCACCCAGCGGGCAGCATAAGCGGCGGAGCGGTCTACCTTGGTCGGATCCTTGCCGGAAAAACAGCCGCCGCCGTGACGGGCGTATCCGCCGTAGGTATCGACGATAATTTTCCGGCCGGTCAGTCCGCTGTCTCCTGCGGGACCACCGATGACAAAGCGGCCGGTCGGATTGATATAGATCCTGATATCACCTTTGTCCAATTCCTTCGGGATGACGGGCGCGATCACCTCACGCAGCAGGTCGGCGCGGATCTGTTCCAGCGCGGCTTCCGGCGTGTGCTGTGTGGAGATGACGATCGTATCCAGGCGCAGCGGGCGGTTCTGTTCGTCAAACTCCACCGTAACCTGCGTTTTTCCGTCCGGACGCAGATAGGGCAGCGTTCCGTCGCGGCGAACCTGCGTCAGCCGGCGCGCCAGCTTATGCGCCAGCGATGCGGTGATTGGCATCAGTTCCGGCGTTTCGTCGCAGGCGTAGCCGAACATCATTCCCTGATCGCCCGCGCCGATTTTATCCAGTGCATCGCCGTCGCCTCCGCGCGATTCCAGCGAATCGTTGACGCCCATCGCGATATCGGGCGACTGGTTGTCGATCGATGTCAGAACCGCGCAGCTGTCGCCGTCAAAGCCGCAGCTTGGGTTGTCATAGCCGATTGCCTTTACGGTACGGCGCACGATCGCCGGGATGTCCACATAACATTCGGTAGAAATTTCGCCCATTACATGCACCATTCCGGTGGTAGCGGTTGTTTCGCACGCCACATGCGCGTTTTCGTCCCGGGAAAGAATTTCGTCAAGGATCGCGTCGGAAATCTGGTCGCAAACTTTATCGGGGTGTCCCTCCGTTACGGATTCAGACGTAAAAAAATGAGTTGCCATTTGATTGCTCCTTTCATTTTGACACACAAAAAACACGCCGGGCAAGCGAGCGTCTGGCGTGTCACCACCTCATCTGCCGGTTCTCACCGCAGGAATTGGCACCTTGCACAATGCAGGTTGCCGGGCATCATCGGGCCTGTTCCCTCCGCCTCTCGTGATAAGGAAATATTCAATTATTTCTGACAGAATTCAGTATATCAGATTATATACCTCTTGTCAACCGCAGCCGCACCGCATTGCGGGAGACGGGATTGACGCGGAGAAAGCAGCTCATGACCGGAATCACGGCCGAAGTCACTCTTCCTTCTGCCTGCTGTCGCGGGCACCGTTGCGGATAATATCCAGATAGTTATAAAGCGTAAATTTGGAGATCTGCAAAAAGTCACAGACACGCTCGTTGGACTTGCTGATCAGGAAGGCTCCTTTCTGATCCAGAAAACTGAGAAACTCCATTTTCTGCTCCCGGTTCATATCCTTCGGCTGGCAGCCGATCTTGTGAACGCCTTCATGGAACAGAAAATCGATGATCTGCGTTACATCATTGACAAAGATCTCTTTGACCTCTTCGCGGGAGGCGTCTCCCGCTTCGCCAAGATCGTACTGGTTATATCCTTTCAGATATTCTTCGAAACGGATGGTCTCCGTAATGTCGAGGTTGACGCACAGCGAACCGATCACCTTTCCCTCGTCATTATGAAAATAGATGGAAGAGGAGCGGAAGATCTTCCCGTCCCGTGTGTGCAGCACATAATTGAAGCGGTTTCCGCCCTGATCCGTCCCGTTGAGGACTTCCAGCCCAAGGTTGGTTCCGCTGTCCCCGATCTTTCTGCCGGTCAGGTAACCGTTGCGGATATCCACGATCGTGTGATTGTAATCCTTCGTCAGGTCGTGCAGAACCACCTCGCAGTGGGATCCGAACTGACGTTCCAGAAGATCCATCATGCTCCTGAGAAGCTCTTCCTGTTCATAAATTGAATTCAACGCTACCCCTCCCGCCGCAGACGGTTTCCGCCTTTTACAGATTCCCGTCCCCTCTTCGGAACGGTTCTTCCGCCGGATGAAAACAGCAGAACGCTTTACCGGCTTTTGCGTTTCATTATACATACTTTTTTTCAGATGTCAATACAATTAATCAGCGTTCCGCATCCCGGTCTTTGCGCCGGAAATGGCCGTTTGATTCAAGATTCCGCCCGCTTTATCAAGAGTTCTTTTCCGGAACGGAAAGAACTTTTTTCTTTTATTTGCCGGACAGATTGATTTTTTCAAACTATTAGTTATAATGTTGTTAGGTTCAGTTCTGCTGTCCGCCATAAAAAAGAAAGGATTGTTTACAATGAAAGTTGAAATGAAGCTTGAAAGCACGGGATTGACTCTTCCGGAACCTCCTCAGCGCGGCGGTGTTTATACCCCCATCCGCGAATTCGGCAGCGGGCTGCTTTATGCCTCCGGATTCGGTCCGGCGATCAAAGATGTCGCCCCTGTTTTCGGCAAACTGGGACGCGACGTTACCCTGGAACAGGGACAGGAAATTGCCCGGCGCTGCACGCTCAACCTGTTGTCGGCTCTGAAAGCTGCAGTCGGCGATCTGGACAGGGTAAAACGCATCGTCAAGCTTCTTGTTTTTGTCGCTTCGGACGACGAATTTTATCAGCAGCCGCAGGTCGCCAACGGCGCAAGCCAGCTGCTGGTTGACGTTTTCGGCGAGGAGGCCGGTCTGGCTGCCCGTTCCGCTATTGGCGTGAATGTTCTGCCGGGCAATATTCCCGTTGAAATCGAGGCCGTGATCGAGCTGAAGGATGCAGAATAACTGCCCCCGGCACAAACGGAAGGGAGGGATCCTGAATGTACGACTATCTTGAAACACCGGCGGTCGCCATCGAGCTGGATGCTGTGGAAAAAAATATCCGCACTCTGGTGGAGAATGCCGCAAAGTATGGGATCGCACACCGGCCCCACACCAAAACACACCGCAGCGTTGAGCTTGCCCGGCTTCAGCTGCGCCTCGGCGCAAAGGGCATTACCTGCGCAAAGCTCGGTGAAGCCGAAATTATGGCAGACGCCGGGATCACCGATATTTTTCTCTGTTACCCGCTGATCGGCGAGGAAAAGCTTGCCCGGCTGAAAAAACTGCTGATGAAAGCGGAGATTTCCACTCTGATCAACAGTCCGGAGGGCGCCAGAGGCCTTTCCGATCTGGGTGTTTCCATGGGCAAAGTCATTCCCGTCCGCATCGATCTGGACGGCGGGCTCCGGCGCGGCGGACTGCAGCCCGGAATGCCGGCGCTGGAATTTGCGAGATCCGTCCGGGATCTGCCGGGAATCCGCATTGTCGGGCTGATGTATTACGGCGGGCTGATCTACCACGAAAAGGACCGCGCCGGAATGGAAGCCTGCGCACGGCAGGAACGCAAGGATCTGCTGGAAACGGCGGCTCTTCTGCGCGCAGACGGCTTTACCGTCGATGTGCTTTCCGGCGGAACGTCGTTTTCCGGAAAAATGCCGGAGCTGCTGGACGGAATTACCGAGATCCGCTCCGGTCACTACATCTTCAACGACTGCGGACAGCTGTTTTCCGGCTTTGCTTCGGAGGAGGAATGCGCGCTGCGCGTGGTCGCTTCCGTCGTCAGTCTGGTGGATGAGCACCACGCGATCCTTGACGCAGGAACAAAGGTTCTGACCAGCGACGGCTGCGAGCGACATCCGGGCTTCGGCGCCGTGATCGGCCGGCCGGACATGGTGATCACCGCGCTGAACGAAGAACATGCTTTTCTGGAAAGCGAACTGCCCCTGAATCTGAAAATCGGGGACAAGCTCGCGATTATTCCGAACCACTGCTGCGTTGTCTGCAACATGTTCGACGAGGTCTGCGGGATCCGCAACGGCAGGCTGGATCACATGATCCGCATCGACGCACGCGGAAAAAGCGTCTGACCCGCCGGCAGAAAGGAGAATTCCGATGCACAGAATACTGATCCGGAACGGACTGCTGATCGACGGAAGCGGCACGAACCGGCAGCGCGGCGATCTGCTGATCGAAGGCGACCGTATTGCCGCCGTCGGCACGGCAGACGCCCCGGCGGACGAGGTGATCGATGCCGGGGGAAAAATCGTGTGTCCGGGGTTTATCGATATTCACCGTCATTGCGATGCAAAGTTTTTTCAGGATACCGACGTCGGCACGGCCATGCTTGCGCAGGGGATCACGACCACCGTTACGGGGAACTGCGGAATGTCCCTGACGCCGTCGCCCGCCGATCCGACCGAAATGTATGATTTTATGGAGGCCGTTCTCGGTTCGGGCTGCGGAGCTTTGGGGCTTCATCGCTACCGCGATTACCTCCGCAGACTGCAGAGCTGCCCTCTTCCGGTCAACGCTGCGTCAATGATCGGAACCGGCTCGGTAAAAATCACGGTAAAGGGCTTTGCCGATACGCCGTATACGCCGCAGGAACTGGAACAGGCCGCAGAACTGGTGCAGGACGCGCTGGATGCCGGAGCCGCCGGCGTTTCGTGCGGGATCATGTATCTTCCCGAATGCTACAGC
The DNA here is from genome assembly GCA_029008595.1 of Bacillota bacterium. Taxonomy (GTDB): domain Bacteria; phylum Bacillota; class Clostridia; order Oscillospirales; family Acutalibacteraceae; genus CAKXIK01. The sequence goes on along the minus strand of JAQXJH010000079.1, from coordinate 6,616 downwards.
TCCGCCGATGAATTTGCCGCCGTTCTGCGCCCTCTCGGCAAAGCGGGACGCGTGCTGACCGCCCATATCCGCGGAGAGGGCGACAGCCTTGTTTCCAGCGTTCGCGAAATCATCGGGATCGGCAAAAAAGCCGGCTGCGCGGTCGAGATCAGCCATTTCAAATGCTGCGGCATGGAAAACTGGCGCCGCGGGATCCACGAGGCGATCGCCCTGATCGACAAAGCCCGGGCCGAAGGGCAGGACGTCACCTGTGACTTTTACCCGTATGAAGGCGGTTCCACTGCGCTGACGACCATGCTGCCCCCCTGCTTTGCCGCTGGGGACATGAGCGCCGCCCTGCAGCGGCTCGGCACTGCGCAGGGAGTGGAGGAGTTCCGCCGCGCCGTTTCTGTCCGGTATCCCGATTGGGACAACTACGCGATCACGCTCGGCTGGGATCGGATCCTGATCAGCGGCGTCTCTGCCGAAGAGAACCGGCGCTTTGTCGGGCTGACCGTGGAACAGGCCGCCGAAAAATTCGGATTTGCCGACAGCGCCGCCTGCGCCGCCCATCTGATGCACACCGATAACGGCAAAACCGCGATCATCAACATGAGCATGTGTCAGGAGGACATTGACACCGTGGCAAGGCTGCCATACTCCCTGGTCATTTCGGATTCCATCTACGCAGACACCGACACGCCCCATCCACGGATGTACGGCGCTTTTCCGAAGATCATCCGCGAATATGTCATGGAACGCCATGTGCTGACGCTGGAGCAGGCGATCGCAAAAATGACCTCGATGCCCGCGCAGCGCATGAAGATCAGGGATCGCGGCATTCTTTCTCCCGGTGCCTTTGCGGACGTTCTGATCTTCAGCCCCGACCGGTTCCGCGACAACGCCACCTTTGCGGAACCGACAAAGCCGGCTTCCGGTCTGGACTACGTTTTTCTCAACGGAACGCTTGTGCGGCAGAACGACCGAACGCTCTGCCGTTCCGCCGGGCGTCCTATCGTCTTTTCAGCGCTCTGACCGGCCGCCGTTTTCCGGTTTTCTGACCGTCAGAAGAAAACGGTGGATCGTTCCTTCCAGCCTGCCCTGCTGTTCCAGAAGCTTTTGCGCCCGGTGCAGCTGAGGCAGGCAATTTTTTACCGAAAAATTCGGAAATTCCCACGCAATGATCCGCGCAAACCACACCAGCGCGCCGACCTGTTCGGTGACAAAGCAGCCGCCGGTGTCCACATCCAGCAGGCGGCTGCACGGACGCAGCCGGCTTTGCACCACCGCCCGGTAGTCCCACGGAAGGTCGCGTTCTTCGTCGTACCGGCCGTGAATATGAGAAAAATCCCAGCCTTTGATCTGTGCCGCAGCCTCTTCGTCTTCCCACTGCCGTTCGTAATCCGAATCGTTCATACGGGTCTTCCCCCATCTGCGATTTTCAAAAAAACGAAACCCGTTCTGCGCTTGACATTCCGGTGTTTTTGGAATATTCTCATTTTACAGCCACCGCAAAGAAATGACAACCGCGACTTCGGAATTTTACCCGGCAGGGCCTGCTTCCGGGGATAAAAGGAGAATTGTAATGCCGGATCCCATCACCTCGATGCAATTTGACGAAAAGCTCGCCAGAGAATGCGCCGCCGCTTTTTCGGGCGCGACCGGGCTGGGGTGCATCGTCTGTTCTGCCGGCGGCAGTGTTCTTTTCAGCCAGGGCTACAGCTGCGCCGGCTGCCGGATGTGCCGCGCGGCCGGGCTTTCGCCCGAGGACTGCCGGCAGTCGCAGCTTTACGGAATGAGCGAAGCCGAACGCTTCGGCGGAAAATATATTTACTTCTGCCGTATGGGGCTGACGTGCTTCGTTTCGCCGATCGCCGGAGAAAACGGCTCCGCCGCGCGGATCACGGTCGGCCCGTTCCTGATGGTCGACCCGCAGGATTACATTGCCTGCGATCTGTGCGAATGCCTGCACCTTTCCGGCGATGCGCTTTCGGCTGCTGCCGAAGAGCTGAAGCAGGTTCCCTGTGTTCCCGCCGAAAGGGTCCATTCGTTTTCGACGCTGCTTTTTCTGGCGGTAGGGTTTATGAACCATGTTTCGGCCGCCAACCGCATGATGGAAACGCAGGAATCCGGCCAGATTCAAGGACAGATCAATTCCTATATCCTTCAGCTGAAAAATTCCGGACAGCCCGTTTCGTATCCGTTTGACACGGAACGCGAGCTGCTGAACGCCGTGGCGCACGGCGAACGCACCGAAGCGCAGCGTCTTTTAAACGAGCTGCTCGGACACATCTTTTTTTCCTCGGGCGGCAGTCTGGAGGAAATGAAGGCCCGCATTTACGAACTGCTGGTGCTGATCTCCCGCCGCACCATCGACGTGGGCGCCGACCCCGTAAGCACGCTGAAGCTGAGCCGCGAGTTTCTGCAGACCATTCCGCAGCTCCCCGATTCGAACGAGCTTTGTCTCTGGCTGAGCGACGTTCTGAACCGACTGATGGACGGCGTGTTCCGCTTTTCCGATGCAAAGCATGCCGATCTGATGCACAAAACGCTGCAGTATCTGCACACGCATTACACCGAACGGATCACGATGGAAGAGATGGCGCGGCGCGTCTTTCTTTCCCCGGCGTATTTCAGCCGCGTTTTCAAGCAGGAGACCGGCGAGACCTTCAACAACTGCCTGAACCGCATCCGAATCGAAAAAAGCAAGGAGCTTCTGCTGCATCAGAACCTGCGGCTGACGGATATTGCACAGCTGACCGGATTTGAGGATCAGAGCTATTTTACAAAGGTTTTCCGGCGGATCACCGGCGTTCCCCCGATGAAATTCCGCGAAAACAAAGGAATTCTGCAGCAAAAGCCGCAGACGGAGGAGATCCATTCCTGAAATGCGGCAGCGCATCCGTTCCGTATTGTAAAAAGAACGTCGAAAATCCTGTTACTATTCACCATTGACGCAAAACCGTCTGCGGTGCTACAATGATTACTACAACATAAAGAACAGATAGAGGCGCGAAAAGGAAGAGTCCCTGCGGCAAAGGACGGCAAGCCGCCGCAGCAAAAGGCCGATTCGCCGAAACCGTTTCCGGTTGCCGCCGGAAATCCGGTTGGGTCGCTGCAGAAAATGTCGCGGACTGTCACGCAAGTGGAGAGCTATCGTCTGAAACGGGTCAGATGCTTTCCGCTTGTGTCAGCATCTGTTTTTTATGCAGAAAGAGGACAAAGGCGGTTCCCTGTCGTCCGCCTTTGCAAAAGAAGGGATGCGTTGTTATGGGAGATCTTTCTATGATCAACACCGGCTGGGTTTCCATCCTTCCGCCGTTGATCGCCATTGTTCTGGCGCTGATTTCCAAAGAAGTCTATTCTTCTCTGGTGGTCGGTATTCTTTCCGGTATGCTGATTTACAGCTTCAGCGGCGGAGGCAATTTTGTCGATGCGATCGCGAATGTACCGCGCATGATGGCCCAGCAGCTCGGCAATAACGGAGGCATGATCCTGTTTCTGGCCCTGCTGGGGGCGCTGGTTGCTGTCGTCACCATCGCCGGCGGTTCCCGCGCTTACGGCAGCTGGGCCCGCAAGAAGATCAAGTCCGTCCACGGTGCAAAGCTGCTCACCTGCCTGCTCGGGATCGTGATCTTTATCGACGATTATTTCAACTGCCTGACGGTCGGCACGGTGATGCGCCCTGTTACGGACAAATTCGGCATCTCGCGCGCCAAGCTGGCATATCTGATCGACGCCACCGCTGCGCCGATCTGCATCATTGCACCGATCTCCAGCTGGGCGGTTGCCGTTGCCGGAAACATCGGGCTGGAAAACAGCTTTTCGCTGTTTGTGCAGTCCATTCCCTACAATCTTTATGCGCTGCTCACCATCGGGATGGTGTTGGTCGTCTGCCTGACCAATTTTGATTTCGGCCCGATGAAAAAAGCGGAAGAAGAGGCCAAGCGTCAGCTGGAAGAAAGCGCTGACGACGAGGAAGTGGATTTTGACGGGATCAAGCCCTCCAAAAACGGGCGTGTACTCGATCTTGTGATCCCGATCCTCGTTCTGATCGTCTGCTCCATCCTCGGCATGGCATATGTCGGCGGCTTTTTCAGCGGCGGCATCGGATTTTCCGAAGCGATCGGCGAAGACCCGATCATCGGCCTTTCCATCGGCGCGTTCTGTGCGCTGCTGGTAGCCGCGCTGCTTTACATCCCGCGTAAAACCATTTCGTTCCGCGGTTTTATGGAAGGTGTGGCCAAGGGCGTAAAGTCCATGGTTCCCGCCATCATGATCCTGACGCTCGCCTGGTCGCTCAGCGGGATCTGCCGCGATATGATCGGCACCGGGCCGTTTGTTGCCGATCTGGTCTCCAAAATGGCCGAATCCGCCGGAAATGTGGTATTCCGCCTGCTGCCCGCGGTCGTCTTCGCACTGGCGGCGTTCCTTTCGTTCTCCATGGGTACAGCCTGGGGAACGTTCGGGATCCTGCTGCCGATCGTCATCCCGATCTGCACGGCTGTTCCTGCCGGAATGACGGTTCTGCTGCCGACCATCGGCGCAACACTGGCCGGTTCGGTGTACGGCGACCACTGCTCGCCGATTTCTGACACCACCATTCTTTCCTCCACCGGCGCAAAATGCAATCATCTGCAGCACGTTTCCACGCAGATCCCCTATACCACCTTTGTCGCTGTGATCTGCTTTGTGGGTTATCTGGTCGCCGGGCTGTGCGGAAACGTCTGGCTGCCGCTTCTGGTCAGCTTTGTGCTCCTCTTCGGCGCCATGTTTCTGGTTTCCCGCCTGCAGAAAAAAGGCGTGAAGGCCGCAGGATAAACCGATCCTCACTTCAAATCCCAAAAAAAGAACTGCGGCGGAACCGGCGCTCAGCGCGTGGTTCCGCCCTTTTGTCTGCCGCTTGACATTCCCTTCCGCTGCCGCTATAATGAAAAAATCAGAAGAACCCGGCAACGGGTACCGCGGCGGTTCCGCACGGAGGGGCTGCGGGCCGATCCCCGCCTGCCGCCAAGAGAAAGGAAGACCGTTATGAAAAAAATTATTCTGACCGGCGATCGCCCGACCGGACGGCTGCATGTCGGCCACTACGTCGGTTCCCTGCGCCGCCGCGTGGAGCTGCAGAATTCCGGCGAATACGACAAGGTACTGATCATGATCGCCGATGCACAGGCCCTGACCGACAACGCCGATAACCCGGAAAAGGTCCGCCAGAACATTATCGAGGTGGCGCTGGACTACCTTTCCTGCGGGCTGGATCCCACACGCTCCACCCTGCTGATCCAGTCTCAGATTCCCGAGCTGACCGAACTTTCCTTTTATTATATGAACCTTGTAACGGTTTCCCGCCTGCAGCGCAACCCAACGGTTAAATCCGAGATTCAGATGCGCAATTTTGAAACCAGTATTCCGGTCGGATTCTTCACTTATCCGATCAGCCAAGCCGCAGATATCACCGCCTTTCGCGCGACAACGGTTCCTACGGGCGAAGATCAGGAGCCGATGATCGAGCAGACGAAGGAGATCGTACGTAAATTCAACGCCGTTTACGGCGAAACGCTGGTGGAACCGGAGATCCTTCTGCCGGACAATAAGGCCTGCCTGCGTCTGCCCGGCACGGACGGCAAGGCAAAGATGAGCAAATCGCTCGGCAACTGCATTTACCTTTCCGACCCGGCCGATGAGGTAAAGAAAAAGGTGATGAGCATGTTCACCGACCCGAACCACCTGCAGGTCTCCGACCCCGGACAGGTGGAAGGAAACCCGGTGTTCACTTATCTGGATGCCTTCTGCCGTGATGAGCATTTTGCAGAATTCTGCCCCGATTATCAGAATCTGGACGAAATGAAGGCGCACTATACCCGCGGCGGGCTCGGCGACGTGAAAGTAAAGAAATTTCTCGTCAATGTGCTTCAGGCGTCTTTGGAACCGATCCGCCAGCGCCGCAAGGAATTCGAAAAGGATATTCCGGAGATTTACCGGATCCTGAAAAAAGGCAGCGAAGATGCCCGCGAGATCGCTGCGCAGACGCTCTCCGACGTGAAAGCTTCCATGAAGATCAATTACTTTGACGACGAAGCGCTGATTGCCGAGCAGAGCAAGCGCTTTGCGGAACAGTGACCGCAGGCTTTTCTTCCGTTGAGACCCCATCATGAAACAAAATGCGTTCTGTAGGAACCGGACGGTTTCTGCAGAACGCATTTTTTCTTGATTCGGCAAAGTCTCTTTTCCCTGCGGTGCCCGGATTCAGCGCACCTCACCGGACTGCGCAAGCAGGCGGAGAAAATCCTCGCGCCGGGCAAGACCGTCGGCAAAAGCGGTGGCACCTCCTGCGGCAATTCCACAGCGGAGCGCATAACCGTAATCGCCCGACTGCTGCCAACCATACAGAAAGCCCGCAACCATGGAATCTCCTGCGCCGACCGTATTGCGCATGACACCCTTTGCAGCGTCCGCCCACAGTACGGTTCCGTTTTGCGCAACGAGCAGAGCGCCGTCTTTTCCGCGGGAAATCAGCACAGTCTGCGCGCCCAGCTGTTGCAGCTTCCGTGCGGCGGACACGATCTCATCCTCCTGCAAAAGCCTTGCACCGGCCAGCTCTTCCAGCTCCTGTTGATTCGGCTTGATCAGAAACGGG
>JAQXJH010000078.1 GCA_029008595.1 Bacillota bacterium | reverse complement strand
TGCCGACGTAACGCCCTATGACGATACGCATATCGCCGTGCTCAAGTTCCCGAACGGCGTGATCGGCAAGGTGTTCATTTCCATCAGCTGCAAGCGCGACTACACGATGCGCTCGGTGTTTTACGGCACCAACGGAACGATCATTGTGGACAACACCAACCCGACGATGACCGTCTTCAAGCAGGACGTCTTCCCGGGCATGGATCGCCACGATATGCCCATCACCGTTCCCGTCGACATCAACAACCACAATGCCGCCGGTGAATTCAAAGAATTTTACGATATTATCGTCAACGACAAACCCGTTAAGACGACCGTTTACGAAGGCGCCAATACCATCGCCGCCTGCATGGCGATCGTCGATTCCGCCAACAGCGGCAAGCTGGTCAAACCGGAATACTTCCGCTGATACCGGAACAGATCAGGCGGTTTCCGCCGTTTCAAATTCAAAAACATTTTCTTCGCAGAAGAGAGGCCGCAGCAGATGCTTTGTACATCCGCTGCGGCCGTTTTTTTCGTTTTTTCTGCTGTACCCGATACAAAACGTCCCGCCGGCCGGTCGGATATCTGCCCCGGTCAAAAGAAAAGCATGCATTTTCAGTAAATCCTGTTTGCAAAAATAAAAAAACAGAATATAATAGCCTTGCAGCCGCAGCTTATTCTGTGTTGTTTTTGCATTTCCAAACGCAGGCATAAAATGCAGAGGGAAAGGAAGGCCGAAATGAAAAAAGAAATTTATGAACAGGCGCGCCAAAAAGCCCTGAGCATGTACGAAAAAGCTCATATCATTTTAACGCCGGAAGAAAAAGCGCATCTGGAGGTGGCGGACTTCGGCCTCGGCGATCTGGAGCATACCGGGCTGGAGCTTGTGACGTACGTCAACACCGAACGGTGCTGCGCAAAAGAGATGGTGCTGTTCCCGGGGCAGACCTGCCCGGAGCATCGCCACGCCCCGATCGAAGGAAGCTCTTATATCGGCAAGGAGGAAAACTTCCGTGTTCGGTACGGCACCTGTTACCTCTATGTGGACGGCAAAGCCGCCGAAAACCCCGTCTGCCGGCCGCCGAAGGGCAGCGAACCGTGCTACACCGTCTGGCACGAGATCGTTCTGCGCCCCGGCGACCAATACACCATGCTCCCCAATACACGGCACTGGTTTCAGGCCGGGCCTGAAGGCGCGGTCGTCTCGGAATTCAGCACCAAAAGCTACGACGAGTATGATATTTTCACCGATCCGAACATCAGCCGCCTGCCAACCATCGAAGACTGACTCCTCCGCTGTCCGCTTCAAAAATAACCGCAAAACAAACGCCCCGAACAGCCGCAGAAGCATTCCGCTCCCACGCCGTCCGGGGTATTTTTCTGCCGGTCCGGCAGAGCCGTTTATTCCTCAATAAATTCCGCCAGCCGTGCTTCCATCACTGCGTCGACCAGAGCTTCCGCATGGATACCGTCGTCTCTGTATTCTTCGCTGAGCAGCTGCGCTTCGGCACGAACCTGAGCCAGAATCCCCGCGCGGTCGAACGGAACGCTCAGACGAACCCGCCGCACCTGCGGCAGCTCCCGCTCCACGGCAAGCAGAAGCTCCTCCAGCCCTTCTCCCGTTTTTGCCGAGATACGCACCGCGCCGCCCACAGACGCCGCAATGCAATCGGGCGGCAGGCGGTCGCATTTATTCATCACCGGGATCACCGCATGATTTTCGCACCCCAGCTCGGCCAGCAGCTCGTTCGTGACCCGCAGATGCACCGCCGCTTCGTCGCTGGAAGCATCGCATACATTCAGGATCACGTCTGCCTGTGCCGCCTCTTCCAGCGTGGAACGGAACGCCTCCACCAGATGGTGCGGCAGGCGGCGAACCAGCCCGACGGTATCGATCAGCATCACCGTCCGCCCGTGCGGCAGGCGCAGCGCACGCGCAGTCGGATCCAGCGTGGCAAAAAGCTTATCCTCGGCCAGAACGCCCGCATCGGTCAGCGCATTCATCAGGGTCGATTTTCCCGCGTTGGTATATCCCACGATCGCAACGGTGAAGATCCCGTCCTTTTTTCTGCGGCGGCGCAGCCTTCCGCGCTGCTCCTCCAGCTGATCCAGCTGACTGCGCAGGGATTCGATCCTGCGGCGGATATGTCTCCGGTCAGTTTCCAGCTTGCTTTCACCCGGGCCGCGCGTGCCGATTCCACCGCCCAGTCGGGAAAGCGCAGTCCCCTTGCCGGTCAGCCGCGGCAGCTGATACTTCATCTGTGCCAACTCCACCTGCAGCGCGCCTTCTTTGGAACGCGCCCGCAGAGCAAAAATATCCAGGATCAGCGTTGTGCGGTCGATCACGCGCACATCGGTCGCGTTTTCAATGTTCCGCTGCTGAATCGGCCCAAGCTCACGGTCAAAAATCAGCAGATCGATCGCATTGGCGGCGCAGAAATCACGGATCTCCGCCAGCTTTCCTTCTCCGACACACGTCCCTGCGTCGGGCGCGGGCCGTTTCTGCATCGTCTGTGCAGCCACCTCTGCTCCGGCGCTGCGCGCCAGCTCGGCAAGCTCCTGCAGCGAGGCCTCCGCGTCATATTCCCCCGTATCCAGCGAAACGAGCATTGCCCGCTCCGGTACGATTTTATTTTCTGTCAGTTCCACAGGTCTGTCCTTCCTTCCTGAATCTGTCGTCAGACAATGCTTTCCGCCGCGGTATTTCTGCCGCGGCGCGGTTATTTTTGGGCATAAAAACACCTGTTTCCGCGCAAAGGCTAAAAAGCAACAGACCTGCCGCAGGAAAGCGGCAAGCACACTTTTCGGTCTTTTCTCATTGCACAAAAACAGGTTCAGATGCGAATGCGCATAATTCTGTTTTGACCCTCCGATTTCTTCAGGATGCCCTTATTGTACCACGGGAAACGCAAAATATCAAGCGTCTGTCCTTCGGAATCGGATCTTCTCTGCGTCTGTCAGACAAAAAACAAAATAACAGCCAGCCCCAGCAGGAGAACGCCGACAGCGCGGTTCGTCCACAGCGCCGCTTCCGACGGCTCGGCATCTTTGTATCTCCACCCATATTCCAGATACCAGGCCGTACCCGGAGAAAAAAGATTCCATGCCCCGATGCCGCCCAGCAGCAAGTTCAGCCGAATGTTCCGTGAGGAGGATTTCGCGGGGGCTTCTTCCTCAAGCACCTCACAAAGGAGCCGTCCGTCCGCATAGCGTTCGGCGTCGTAACCGTCACTCCATCCGTGATTTCCCCCAAATTCTTTCTGCGTCCAAAAATATGTTGAACCGTTTGGGTAAGTAATGGTTATGCTGTATTCCGGGCTTCGGCCGGAAATGACATAATGGTATGTATTCGTTCCGTCAGAAACGGTGTTTTCTTCGGTGTCAACGGTAAACGTGATTCCTTCCTTTTCAACGGAATACACTCCTGCCTTCCGCGCAGACGAGCAGGTGCACAGCACGGCTGCCAGCAGGAGCGCCAATAAAACAGCATATATCTTTCTCATGTTCCAATACCTCCCCATTGTGCCTGCTCGTCAGAAAGGCCGCTTTTTCCGTCCGCAGCTTTGCAGCAGCTCTGTCCCATTCAGGGACGCTGCAGGACCCCGTTCCTGTCCCATCGCAGCAGGGTTTCGTATCCAAGCTTTGCATACCACGGCGCAACGCCCGTATAGTGAATATAGCTGTAGTCGCAGCCCTCATCCTTCAGGATCTGCGTTACACGCTCGACCATCGTCAGTCCGATGCCTTTGCAGCGGTACTCCGGCACAGTCCCCACACATCCGGGCGCGCCGATTTTCGCTTCTCTTCCGCCGACACAATACGTTCCGGGATGTTCCACAAGGCAGAAGCTGGCAATTTCGCCGTCCACATAACCGCAGTATATTCTGCTCTCTTCGCCGTAATACGGCACCCAGGAGGGTTCAACCTTTTCCACCGCTTTCCGGATGGTTTCCATGCTTCCCTCATAGAATCCGAAGGAAATACCGCTTTCCAGCTTTTTATCGTATTTCTGCGGGTCAAATCCATTCAGCGGAAGGATCATTTCGTCAAAAACCTGATCCTCCTCCAGAGCGCGTATCCCTTCCCGTTCAAAAAAAACCGGATACATGCTGTTGAATAACGAGATGCATTCCTGTTCGTTCATTCGCTTTTCCTCCCTGCAGCGTTCCGTTCATTTTCCCGGATGATCTCATCCTGATTTCAATTATAGCAAACTTACCGCTCCAAAACAACCGACTTTCCTTCTGTGCCGCAAAAGGCAAAAGCCCAAACGCCGGAGGTGTTGCAAGAAAGGAAAAAGCATGCTATAATCTGAAACCGGGTCGGGTCCGGGCAGCCGCAGAAAAACACCGGCTGCCTTTTTGTTCAGTTCCCAAATAGAAATCAAAAAGGATGATACAACATGAAAAAAGCTCTTTCTCTGCTGGCTGCCCTGCTGCTGGCCATCGGCGTGCTTGCCGGATGCAGCACAGACGGCAAGTCCTCTTCTCAGGCAGCCTCTCCGTCCTCTTCTGCGTCCGGTTCCGATGCGGCAGGCGCAATGGAGATCGGAACCGGCAGCACGGTCTTTACCTTTGAGGTAACGGACGACGAAAACAACATCTCGCGCTGGAACGTTCACACCGACGAAACGACTGTCGGCAAGGCTCTTCTTGCCCTCGAACTGATCAACGGAGAAAACTCCGAATACGGGCTGATGGTCACGGAGGTCAACGGCCTGACCGCCGATTATAACACCGACAAAGCATACTGGGCATTTTATATTGACGGCGAATACGCTTCCACCGGCGTCGATTCCACCAACATCGAAGCGGGAAAAACGTATTCGTTTGTCTATACAAAGGAATAAGCTTTCCACGCGGAAACCAACGGTCTTTTTTTGCGCCGTGCGTCCGACAGATCTGATGCACAGCCGAGGCCGGAACCGCCAAAACGAACACCCTGCAGGACATCCGTTGAAGATCCTGCAGGGTGTTTTTCTGTCTGCAAATGGATGGGATCCCGCAGAGCAGGGGTACTTTCCTGCGGTGTTGTTTCCGGCGCCGGGCCATTTTCTTCAGAAAGAGCTGGTCGTCCTTATTTCCTTCCGAAAGTATTCAAAAAATATTCACCACTTGCGTTTTGGAAAACGGT
>JAQXJH010000077.1 GCA_029008595.1 Bacillota bacterium | reverse complement strand
GTTATTTCCTTTTTTAGAAGCGTATATTTGAAAGTCCTTTGAAAAGATTCTATAGCGGGCTAATGCCTGTTCTTTTTTCGGTCTGCTGTCTGAAAAAAATGATTGCTGTAAAATTACATTTTCCATAATGCAAATTTCTTTTTTATTCTGTCGGCACCATCGCATAAAATCATGATCGATACAATCCAAAAACAACCTCTCATCATACCGATAAGAACTGTAAACCTCTGCCCGAACCGCCATCCCTGAATTAATGGCCGTAATGAATCTGTTTTTCAATTCTTTGGTTGATCCAACCGAGATCACCCTGTATTTTTCAGCAATGCTTGGAGAAATCATTTTATTATTGCTGAAAACGGTCGGCAGAAAAAGCAACTTTTCCGGTTCTTTTTCCAGATACACAGATAATTCGGAAAAATAGTTTTTCGGAAAACTGGTATCATCATCCGCCCAGACAACAGCACCACCGCCGAGATCCAAAATATCCAAAGCAGCGTTATATGCTTTTGATAGGCCTTGATTTCCGTTCATTGAGTGGTATTGCCATCCCTGCGCTTTGCAAAAAGCCACATTCGAAAAATCGCCTGTACTATTGTCCATCACCAACACAGTATCCGGCTGCACCGTATTCTGTAAAATGGTTTGACAAGTCAAAGATTCTTCGCAGCTTTGGTTATACACAACCAGAACAACTGAAATTTTGTTTTTCATGCTTCACCTTCTTCGGATGCCTTGTTTTTTTAACTCCCGGTTTCTTCTGCACAGATTCTTAATTAAAATTAGCCTATGACGCAGAACGACCGGCAAAGCACGCCGTTTTTCTGTAGAAACGTTGTTACCGTGCAACCGGTGCATCATCAGGCAATCCTTGACCCGAGCAATCTTCCCGTACATGCCGCCTAAAACACCGATCCAAAGATCATGTCCAATTTTCCCTTCTGACGGGAAGGGACAGACTATTTTTCGTAATGAAGACCGAAAGGCCATACAGCAGCCCCAGTAATTGCATTTAATTATATTTTTTACTGGGCTATTATACGTTCCGAACCGTTCAAAAATCGTTTTGGGCAGTCGCTGAAGATTTTGATCTGCCATATATCCATCATGTACTACTATATCAGCTCCTGTTTGTTCAAAAGTGCTGACTACTGTGTTGATCTTATCGCCGATCCATACATCGTCCTGATCAGAAAGAAAGATGTAAGCTCCCCGGCAAGCCATGACCGCATTGTTAAAGTTGTTTTGCACACCGGGGTTTTGATTGTCTAAAATGCGGATCCGGCAATCTTTACTTGCATAATCATCAATAATCTGTTTTGTGGAGTCGGTAGAAGAGTCGTAAGAAATTACCAGTTCGTCTGCCGGTCCCATTCGTTCCAGAATAGAATCAATCTGATCCTGTATATATTTTTCTCCATTATATACTGCCATTGCTACAGACGCGCGGATTTCTGTTTCCAAACCAAACTCCTCTTTTCTGCTTGTTCCTGAGCGGGATCAGCCTTTTCTCCAGACCATTTTATCTACAATGCCTGTATAACTCTGAATAAGCTTTACGACCTTTGAACTGACATTTTGATCTGTATAATCCGGCACAGGTATTCCGTGATTTCCGTCCTGATTCATTGCAACGGCCAAATCCACTGCCTGCAGCAACGAATGTTCATCAATACCCGCCAAAACGAAGCAAGCTTTGTCCAAAGCCTCCGGTCGTTCCGTAGAAGTCCGAATACATACAGCAGGAAACGGATGTCCTACAGAGGTAAAAAAGCTGCTTTCCTCCGGCAAAGTACCGGAATCGGAAACAACTGCAAAAGCATTCATCTGCAGATGGTTATAGTCATGAAACCCCAGCGGTTCATGGCGAATTACCCGGTGATCGAGAGGAAATCCATTCTGCTCCAAACGCTTTTTAGAGCGCGGATGGCAGGAATACAATACCGGCATATCATATTTTTCTGCCATAGCATTTACTGCTCGGAATAACGATAAAAAGTTTTTTTCAGTATCAATGTTCTCCTCTCTATGTGCAGAAAGCAGAATATATTTCTGTGGCTCAAGATGCAGTCTGGTAAGGATATCACTTGCTTCAATATCCTTCAGATTTTGATTCAGAACCTCCGCCATCGGAGATCCTGTCACATAGGTACGTTCTTTTGGCAATCCGCATTCGGCCAAATAGCGCCTTGCATGTTCAGAATATGCCATATTGACGTCCGAAATAATGTCTACAATCCGGCGGTTGGTTTCTTCTGGCAAGCATTCGTCTTTGCAGCGGTTGCCTGCCTCCATATGAAAAATCGGAATATGAAGGCGCTTAGCGGCAATAGCCGATAAGCATGAATTGGTATCGCCGAGAATTAACATGGCATCCGGCCGAATCCGCATCATCAACTTATAAGAGCAATTGATAATATTCCCAACCGTCGCACCGAGATCCTCCCCAACGGCATTCATATATACCTCGGGATCCTTCAGCTTAAGATCCCGAAAAAAGATTCCATTCAAGTTGTAATCATAGTTTTGTCCTGTATGTGCCAGGATACAATCAAAGTACCTCCGGCACTTATCGATCACTGCAGCCAAACGAATAATTTCTGGTCTGGTACCTACAATAATCAAAAGCTTGAGCCTGCCGTCATCGCGAAACGAAATATCCGAGTAATCTGTTTTCATTTCCATAAAGAATGTCAATCCTTTCGTGATCAACCGTATCATCTGCAGCATATGCCAGAGTTTTCGTACAAGGTTCAACTTTTTTGTTTGACAGGATGCAACTCTGCTTTTACCACTGATTCGCTGTACGTATCCGGATACTTGGGATCAAAACACTCGTTGCACCACATGACTGTGACCAAATCTTCCGTCTCGGACAAATTAATAATATTGTGGGTATATCCCGGCAGCATATGCACTGCCTGCAGTTTATCTCCGGTAACTTCAAAGCTGATGACTTCGTCGGAACCAATACGGCGTTCCTGGATCAATCCGTGACCGGAAACAACAATAAACAGTTCCCATTTTCCATTGTGCCAATGTTCGCCTTTTGTGATTCCCGGCTTGGAGATATTGACTGAAATCTGACCGCACTTTTCCGTACGGAACATTTCTGTAAAGCTTCCTCGGTTGTCTATGTTCATCTTTAGATCAAAAGCAATCTTCTCTTTCGGCAAATAGGAAAGGTATGTGGAATAAAGCTTCTTAGCGAAAGATCCGGCCGGAATTTCCGGCATAACCCGTGTGTCGGGTTGGTCGTGGAAGGCTTTCAACAGATCAACAATTTCTCCCAGTTTTACCCGATGGGTAATCGGAGCAAAACAATACCTGCCATCCTCTTTGCTCATTGCGTGAACACCATCAAATTCACAATGGTGTTCTCTTCCTTCCAGCGCATCCAATAATTCATTGATCAAATCATCAATATAGAGGAGTTCCAATTCAACAGCCGGATCGTTGACCTGAATCGATCGGTCGTTTGCAATATTCTCGCAAAAAGTGGCCACTACCGAATTGTAATTAGGTCTGCACCATTTTCCAAACAAATTCGGAAAACGATATATCAAAACCCGAACGTCATTTTTACGGGCATATTCAAAAAAAAGTTCTTCTCCTGCAAGTTTTGACTTGCCGTACTCGCTGCCGCTGTACCGTCCAAGCAGTGTAGCCTGAATAGAAGACGCCAGCATCACCGGCGCCTGATTACCATGTTTTTTTAACGTATCGAGCAATACCGAAGCAAATTCAAAATTGCCGGCCATAAATTCCGCTTGGCTTTTAGGCCGATTGACACCTGCGAGATTAAAGACAAAATCTGCATTGCCGCAAAATTCATCCAAAAAGGCCGGCTCTGTGTCAATATCATATTCAAAAATCTGATCAATCTGCAGCAGCGGACGGGTACGATCCTTCCCATCACGCAGATTTTTCAGCGCAGCAACCAAATTTTTTCCTACAAAGCCAGCCGCACCGGTTACCAGAACGTTCATCTTTTCTCTTCCTCCGCAGCCAACTCATCACGAATATACTGGAGTGTCAGTAATTTCTCTTTCACTTGTTCCACCGTCAGCAGCTCGGTGTTGTTTGAGTTGAATTCCGTCAGCAAATTTCTGTTAGTATCTCCATTGCTGAAGTATTTGTCATAGTTCAGGTCGCGCTTATCGCAGGGTACGCGATAAAAATTCCCCATGTCAATAGCATGCGCACATTCTTCATTGGTCAGCAAAGTCTCATACATTTTTTCACCGTGTCGGATGCCAATTACCCGAATCTCACTTTTCCGTTCTTTATCAAACAGTTCTATTACTGCTTTCGCCTGCGTTTCAATTGTACATGCAGGCGCTTTCTGCACCAGAATGTCACCGCTGGTACCATTTTCAAAGGCAAACAATACAAGATCAACCGCTTCATCCAGCGACATAATAAAACGGGTCATTTTCGGATCTGTAATAGTAATAGGAACACCGCTTCGAATCTGCTCAATCCAAAGCGGTATTACACTGCCCCGGGAACACATAACGTTCCCGTAACGCGTGCAGCAAATTTTCGTTTTTTCCGGCGATACCGTACGGCTTTTTGCTACAATCACCTTTTCCATCATTGCTTTCGAAGTACCCATTGCATTGACAGGGTAAGCGGCTTTGTCCGTAGAAAGGCAAATCACCGTTTTGACACCTTCGTCAATAGCCGCCGTCAGCACGTTGTCTGTACCGAAAACATTTGTTTTTACCGCTTCCAAAGGAAAAAACTCGCACGACGGCACCTGTTTGAGTGCAGCAGCATGAAAAATATAATCTACCCCATGCATGGCATTCTTGACAGAGGCAAGATCCCGCACATCGCCGATGAAAAACTTGATTTTTTCAGCCGCTTCCGGCATTTTGGCCTGAAATTCATGGCGCATATCGTCCTGCTTTTTCTCATCGCGGGAAAAAACACGAATCTCTTTGATATCCGTCTTAAGAAAACGATTGAGCACTGCATTTCCAAACGAACCAGTGCCGCCTGTGATCAACAAAGTTTTATCTTTAAAAAGCATTGCAATATCCCCTTATACTTTTTTATTCAAGCAGTAAATATCTCTGTGCTTTTTGGCCGGCGTATTGCTTGATTGCACAGAAGGTTACGCCAAATAGCTGTCCATTTCATACATCAGTTTTTCCTTCGCAAAATGCTGTTCAAAATACCTGCGTGCATTCTCCCCCATTTTTCGGCGCTCTTCTTCCGGCGCAGCAATCAGGCGCATTAATTGCTGTGCCAGCTGCTCCGCGTCTTCTGCATCTGCACCAACACCTGCTTGTGCTTCACAGACGACACGCTGTGTTTCGCCATCAGCACAAGCAACGATTGGTTTTCCGCAGGCCATACTGGACTGAACCTTTGCAGGCAGCGTTTGCGCAAAAATATCACTTTTTGAAAGCGACACCAATGACGCATCACATTTTGCCATATACTTTGGAATCTCTTCTGCCGGACGGCGACCCAAAAAAACAAAGTCGGCATCCAATCCGTTTTTTTGAACCTGCTGCTGTAACGTCTCCCGATAACTGCCGTCACCGATCAGACAAAAAAGGATACGATAGCTGTTCTGCCGCAAAAGTGTCGCTGTTTTCGGCAGTACACTTAATCCTTGTGCTTGCCCGATGTTGCCTGCAAACAACACCTTAAAACGGGAATCATCAGGCAGATCCGACACATCCGCTTGTTCGGGCGGTACCGGCCGATAAAATTCTTCTGCGTACTGCGGCCAATAAACCAATTTGCCCTTGTCCCCCCCGTGCGAAATAATCGAGTCTGCAAATCCTTCTGAAGACATAAAAATTCTGTCGCAGCGGCGATAAACAGACCGCACCATATATTCCAACGGTTTAAGAACCCATTTGCACCGAATCCCTGTAATATCCGAAAAACTTTCCGGCCAAAGATCCAGAACATATAGATTACAGGGAATCTTACGCTTTTTCGCAAACCAGATTCCCGGATACGCCTGCATAATCGGCGACGTCTGATAGATAAAGACTTCATCAGCCTGTAAGCGGGTGAATATTTTCCAAAACAATCCAGATAGCACAAAAGACACATAATTCAGTGCCAGCATGAGCGGTGTTTTGCCTCGCGGTATTAACGGCAGACGAATAACTTCGGCTCCATATATCTTTTCCCGTCTTTTTTTAAAGAATCCATACCCCGAATAATACTTTCCCTGCGGATAGTTCGGTTTTCCGGTAAGAACCGTAACTTTATAACCTCGTCGAACCCATTCGCTGCAAATATCATTGACGCGAAACTGCTCAGGAGCAAAATATTGTGTAACCAACAGAATATGTTTTGCCATAAACAATTGTGCCTTTCCTGTCAGATGTTTTTCGTATTCCGTGCTCACAGCGTGCTGCACAGTTCCTTCAGATACGCGCGGAAACCGGCGCCGATCTCCGGGTGCTGCAGCGCGACCTCAACCGCGGCCTGCATCACGCCGAGCTTGTTGCCCATATCGTAACGTTTTCCGGTAAAATCAACGCCGACCATTCCCTGCGTGCGCGCGAGCACACACATGGCGTCGGTCAGCTGGATCTCTCCGCCCGCACCGGGCTTTGTTTCGTCCAGAATATCAAAGATCTCGGGCGGGAGCACACAGCGGCCCAGAATGGAATACAGGGAAAAGACCTCTTCCGGGGTCTGCGGTTTTTCGATCATGTCGGAAACCGAAAACAGGTTGCCCCTCAACGATTCCACCTTTAGCGAGCTGTATTTTTTGATTGCTTCGGCAGACACTTCCTTGATGCCGACGACTCCCTTGCCGAACTCCTCATAAGCGCGGCAGAGCTGTCCGCAGGCCGGATCCTCGCCGATGATCACATCGTCGCCGTAAAGCACCGCAAACGGCTCGTTCCCCACAAAGGTGCGCGCACGGCCGATCGCATGCCCCAGACCTTTTGTTTCCTTCTGGCGCACAAAATACACATTGGCCAGGTTTGAAATCGCAACAACTTCATCGTAAATATCCTGTTTGCCGGACTGCAGCAGCCTTGCTTCCAGCTCCGGCATACGGTCAAAATGATCCTCGATCAGGCCTTTTCCCCGATTGGTAATGATCAGGATCTCTTCGATCCCGGAACGCACCGCTTCTTCAACGATATACTGAATGGCGGGCTTGTCCACAATCGGCAGCATTTCTTTCGGCATCGCCTTTGTTGCGGGCAGCACTCTTGTGCCGAGCCCTGCCGCAGGGATCACTGCTTTTCTGATCTGCTTCATGGAACCGCACTCTCCTGACACAGTATTTTGTAGTTGGTACTGCAGCTTCACTATATGCATAGGAATATTGGTATTTTACCACAAGACGGAGCTTTTTGCAAGCACGGGCCGCCATCATCAGGGTTTTAATCCCATCGCCGGTCCGGCTTTTTATTCTGCCCTGTTTTACTGAAATCAAGCGGATAAAAACGGCAGAAAATGCACAAAAAATGAGGGACAGATTCCTTTGGGAAATCTATCCCTCACACAGGATCATGCCTGCGGATAATCGGAAGCGGAATCGGAAGAAACGGAATCGCTTTTTTCCTTGACCGCAAAGGTCACGGTAAACGATTCGCCCTGTGCGTAGCCGTCCTGCGTGGTCGAAGGACGGTAGACCGTCAGCGTCATTTCATCTCCGGGGCTCATTTTGTCCATCACGGCAAACAGATCGTCAAAGGTCTGTACTTTTGTCCCATTGGCCGCCGTGATCACATCGCCCTGCTGCAGATCAGTATTCTGCGCATTGCTGTCGCTGCTGATGGACTGCACCACCAGCCCCGGCTCCAGATTGTATCTGCTCCAGAATTCATCCTTCATCTGCACGCAGACGATGCCGAGCTGAACATTCGTATAATTGGACGCCGCCGAGGAAGTACTGTTATCCTGTGCTTCGGAGGAGGCTCCTCCGTTATCCGGCTGACCGGGGAGCTGCTGGCCGTAGCCCGGGCGCTGTCCGCCGGAAGGCGCACGGGAATTCCCGACCGCGAGCGAATAAACGCCGTAAATGGCAAATCCGACGATCACTGCCTCCAGCAGAGCCGCCAGGATCCAGAGAACGATCCTGCCGCCTTTCTTTTTCTGCTTCGGCGCCGGGGCAGCCGGCTGCGCACCGGAATATCCTCCCGCGACGGGCGGAGCCGGGGGCACTGCTCCGTTCTGCGGCGGCGTGGGCGCTTTTTGCTGCGCATACCAATAGGGCTGAGCGGCGTACGGCGGATACGGCGCATTCGGAGCCGCATACTGCGCGTTCGGGGCCGCATACGGTGCCTGCGGCGCATACGGCTGCTGATACGGGGCAGCCGGCGCACGATACGGTATCTGCTGCGCATTGGGCTGCTGCGGCGCATAGGGTGGATAAGCCCTCCCGGCCTGCTGCGGCGCATAGGGATACGCTGCATACGGCTGCTGCACGGCAAACGGATTCGGATACGGGTCTGCCGGGGCTGCGGGAGTCTCCTGCACCGGCTGTGCGGCTTCCGGCGCCGTCTGAGCGTCAGCTTCCTGCGCGGGAGCATCGGCCGCAGGAGTCTCCGCGGCGCTGTTTCCGGCAGAAAACGCCGTACCGCTGTCCGCCGCCGTCTGCGCCGGTTCCTCCTTCTGCACATCTGCAGCGGAATTTTCTGTCTGCTGCGGGGAAGTAAAATCAAACTCGTCGTTCATCGGGGAACATTCCTTTCCTGATTACTGAATGGATCACGCCGCACTCTGCAGCTTTGAATCACCGTGCCGAGTTGCCCGAACCGAGCGTTACGCTGATATCGGCCGTCTGCCCGTTGCGGTATACCGTGACCGTGATGGTGTCTCCGGCGCTGTATTTATTCTTTTCGCTGATCATTGCCGCGTATGAAGTAACGGCAGTTCCGTTGAACTTTGTGATAATATCGTTCTTTTGGATCCCGGCGACTCCTGCGGGCGATCCGTCCGCAACGGAAGCAACCACCACGCCGGCCGGATAGCCCATGCGCTGCAGCGTATCGGAATCGTAATAGGTATTGATGGAAATGCCGAGGTAAGCGCTCGCCTGACCTTCCTTGCTGATCAGGCGGTCGCAGATCTCCACGACCTCATTCACCGGAATGGAAAAGCCCATGCCGTCATAATCGCTTCCGGACATTTTGGCATTGTTGATGCCGATCAGCTTGCCGTTCTGATCCACCAGCGCACCGCCGCTGTTGCCGGGATTGATGGCGGCGTCGGTCTGGATCAGGTTCATCTGAACATTATCTTCTGTGGTAATGGTACGGTTCAGTCCGCTGACGATCCCCTTGCTGACGGAATTCATATATTCCAGACCGCCCGGATTGCCGATCGCGATGGCGACCTGACCGACCTTCAGGCTGTCGGAATCGCCGATCTCAACGGCGGCAAGCCCCGTCCGGTCAATCTTGATCACCGCCAGATCCGCCGAAGCGTCAAACCCGACAACGGATGCGCTGATGGCCGTACTGGTGTCGCTGGGAAGGAAGACCTCGATCTTCGCTCCGCTGGCGATCTCCCCGTAGTTTGCTTCGGCCACTGCGCCGGAGATCACATGGTAATTGGTGATGATATAGCCGTTTTCCTGATAGATAACACCGGAGCCTTCACTGGTGGCTTCCTGTTTTGTGCTGCCGAAGAAAGACTGCACCTGCGTGATATACGTCACACGGATGCCGACGACCGACTGCGACGCCTTCTGCGCGACCGCAATGGCAATGTTATCGGTCTCGTCGTTGACAGTGATGTTGGTCACGGGCGTTGCCGAACTGCTGGCAGAACCGGCAGAAACCTCGGAGGACGCGCCGGAAACCGGAGCCTTGCTGTTGAAGTATGACGCAACGCCGATGCTGGAAACGGCTCCGCAAAGGATTGCCGCACACAGCGCCGAGGCGATCACCGCGCCGATCCCGTACTTTTTCGGTTTTTTCGGTTTCTGCGGCGTATGGTCTGTTCCGTACGGATCCGCGCTGTACGGATTGTAGAGCGGCTCTTCCGCACGCTGCCTGTTGTCGTGATAGCTGTAATGATATTCGCCGTTTTGCTGCTCGCCGGAACGGTCGTTCCTGAATTCGTCCATCATCAAAAACATCTCCTCAATCGGTTCTGTTATGGTTACTGAGATTCGGGATCTTTTCTGATCCTGTGATCATAGTATAAACAGCATTTGTGTTGTTCCTTAGAGGAAATTATGAATCTTGTTTTAATAAATTTCGTCGAAGTTGTTAGCTTATGCAAGCTCCAGCTCAAACCAGAACCGCACGCCGCCTTCACAGTTTTCAACGCCGCAGGGCATGTTGTGCGCATGCATGATCGCCGCCACGACCGAAAGCCCCAGCCCGGTTCCGCCGTACTGACGGGTTCTCGCTTTGTCCACCTTATAAAAGCTTTCCCAGATCCGGGTCAGATCCTCCTGCGCGATCTGGCTGCCGGTATTGAACACGCTGACGTGTACTCTCTTCTGGCCGCTGCCGGCGCCGGTCACATGCTCCTCCACAATGATCTCGCCCTTTTCCGAAACGTGGTTGGCCGCATTGGAAACATAGTTGTTGATGACGTTCTCAATAAAATATTCGTCACCCCAGCAATAGATCTCTCCCTCGGGCAAAAACGAAACCGTGATCTTTTTCTGGTCGAGCAGAATAGAATACCTGCGCAGCACGCCGCCGATCAGCCCCGTGATCTCAAACCGGGCAAAGGTCAGCTCCTCCTCGCCGGATTCCAGCTGCATCAGACTGGTCATTTTCTTGATGAGCACGCTCATCTTGTCGGCCTCGTCCTGAATGATCTCGCAGTAATACCGCCGGCTCTGTTCATCGGTGGATACCTCGTCCGAGATCCCCTCGGCATACGCACGGATCAGCGCGATCGGCGTTTTCAGTTCGTGCGAGGCGTTCGCAATAAAATCGCGCCGCAGCTGGTCCTGACGGGTCTTGATCTCATTGTCCCGCTCCAGCTGCGCATTCAGCGTTTTCAGATCCGAAATGTTTTTTTCCAGTTCGGAGGAAAGCGCGTTGATGCTTTTTCCAAGCTCGGCGATCTCATCGCTGCCGCGGCCGCTGTAGCGTTTGGTAAAATCAAACCGCGCCAGGCTGTTGGTGATCCCTGCCAGCTCCTTGATCGGTCTGGTAAAGCCGCGCGCGATCCAGAACGCCAGCAGCGCGCTGATCAGAACGGAAAAGATTCCGCTGAACAGCAGAAAACGGTTGGAAATCTCCACATTTTCGCGGATCGTCTGCAGCGGCATGCTGATAACGACGAGATAGCTGTTCTGCAGCACCCCCGTCAGCAGCAGATATTCCTCCCCAAGGCGCGGGTTGTTCTTTACGTCGACCGTACACTCCCCGGGAGGAATCTGCGCTGCGATCTCAATAAAAAACAGGGCCGACGTCCATTCATCCGGAACGTAGCTGCCGAGGCTATAGTTCACCAGCTGAAATTTCCGGTCGACGATCATCACGCTGTAGCTGGTGCGCCCCCCGAGCCGCTCCAGTTCCAGCCGGATATCCTGCGGTTTGGAGGACGTCTGAAAAATGGTATCGATTTGTGAAAAAGTCTCCTTCAGGCTGTCGATCTTCCGGCTCTTATAATAATTTTCCAGAACAAGGTTGTTCAGCAGCCAGTTGAGCAGGATAGAGATCAGCACGCAGCCCACCATGCTGAAAAAGAACTTGGTCACCACCGACCGGCGCAGCGGCAGGCGCTTTTTCGTTTTTTCCGACCGAACCGGCGTCGCCGGCTGCTGTTCCTCCTTCTTTCTTTTCAAAAGCAATACCCTCTTTTACTGCTCAAATTTATATCCGATGCCGCGCACGGTGCGGATATAGTCCGCGGCCTCTCCCATCTTGTTCCGGAGCGTTTTCACATGGGTGTCCACCGTCCGCTCATCGCCGAAATAATCATAATCCCACACGTTGTTCAGGATCTGACCGCGGCTGAGCGCGATCCCGGCGTTATCCATCAGGTAGCAGAGCAGTTCGAACTCCTTATAGGTCAGCTCGACCGGGCTGCCGTTCACGCGGACCTCCCGGGCAGCCTTGCTGACTTCGATGATCCCGTAGCGGCGAAGCTCGTCCTCGCTGCCGAATGCGCGCCGCAGAATAGCGTTGACACGCGCCACCAGGATCCTTGGGCTGAACGGCTTTGCGATATATTCATCGGCCCCCAGTTCAAAGCCCGTCAGCTCGTCTATTTCCTCGCTGCGGGCGGTCAGCATGATGATCGGCACCTTGGAATTTTTCCGGATCTCCCGGCAAGCCTGCCATCCGTCCATTCTGGGCATCATCACATCGAGAATGATCAGGTCGGCCGGGTCAAGCTCAAACTTTTCCACCGCCTCGGCGCCGTCGCCTGCTTCCTCAATTTCGTAGCCCTCCCGCTGCAGAAAATCCGAAACGATCTTCCGCATTCTTTCTTCGTCGTCCACGACCAGAATCTTTTTCTTATCCATGCTGCACATCCCTTCCACCGTTTTCACGAACCGGTTCCTGCAGAAACCAGTTTACTGCGGGCATATGATATTTCTGTGAAAAAATCCGTTTTTGATCAGCGCTCCGGATCAAAATCCAGATACGCGCCCTTCATCGGGCTGGCCGCATGCTCGCTGAACAGGCGGAGCACACCGGATCTGTAACGCCGTTCTCTCGGTTTCCAGCGCTTTCTGCGTTCCGCAAGCACAGCCTGCACCTCCTCCGGGGACTTTTTCTCCCCGGCGATGCCGATGATGTTCAGCCTGCGCCCCGGCACATCGATCTCGATCAGGTCGCCGTCCTCCACCAGAGCGATCGGCCCGCCGTCTGCCGCTTCGGGGCTGCAGTGACCGATCACCGGCCCTGTGGAAGCTCCCGAAAAGCGGCCGTCGGTGATCAGCGCAAGGCTGCGTCCGAATTCCCGGTCGCTGCTGATCGCTTCCGAGGTATAGAACATTTCCGGCATGCCGGTAGCCTTTGGCCCCTCGTAACGGATAAACACGGCGTCTCCCTTTTCGACCTCATGCTTCAGCACTGCGTTCAGGCATTCCTCCTCGCTGTCGAAGGGTCTTGCCCGCAGAACCGCCCGGAACATTTCCTTCGGGCAGGCGGTGTGCTTGATCACCGCGCCCTCCGGCGCAAGATTCCCGCGCAGAACGGCGATGCTTCCGTCCGTTCCGAGCGCCTTTTCCGCCGGGCGGATGATGTCCTCCCGGGTCAGGCTGCAGCCATAGCGGCGGTTGAACTGCCGCAGTCCGTCTGCGCAGCGCCCGTAAAACCCGTTTTGCTTCAGCTCGTCCAGATTTTCTCCGAGCGTTTTTCCGGTCACGGTCATCACATCCAGATGGAGCGCATCCCGGATCTCTTCCATAATGGCCGGCACGCCGCCCGCATAATAAAAGCATTCGGCAGGCCAGCGCCCGGCGGGACGCACATCCAGCAGATATTTTGCGCCCCGGTGCAGCCGGTCAAACGTATCTCCCGTAATTTCAATGCCCAGTTCATGCGCGATCGCCGGAAGGTGCAGCAGGCAGTTTGTGCTGCCGGAAACGGCTGCGTGAACCAGAATGGCGTTTTCAAAGCTTTCCGCCGTCAGAATATCGCTTGGGCGCATCCGTTCCTGCAAAGCCAGCCGGACAGCCTGTCTTCCTGCTTCCCGCGCGGCTGCCCGCAGATCGGGGCTTTCCGCCGGCATCAGCGCGCTTCCGGGCAGCGCAAGACCCAGCGCCTCCGCCATGATCTGCATCGTGGATGCCGTTCCGATAAAGGAGCAGGCGCCGCACCCCGGGCAGGCGTGGTGCTTTGCCCAATTGAGCTTTGCTTCGTCGATTTCGCCTCTTTCATACTGCGCGCTGTATTTCCCGAGCTGTTCCAGTGTCAGCATCTCCGGCCCGGCGCTCATGGTACCGCCCGGCACGACCACCGCCGGAATATTTGCCCGGCACAGCCCCATCAGATTCGCCGGCAGCCCTTTGTCGCAGCTGGCCAGATAAACGCCTGCATCAAACGGCGTTGCACCGGCATGGATCTCGATCATGCCGGCGATCATTTCGCGGCTGGCCAGACTGAAGTTAATGCCGTCCGTTCCCTGGCTTTCCCCGTCGCAGATATCGGTGCAGTAATACCGGGCGCCGAAACCGCCCGCCTCCGCAATTCCCTTTCTGACCTCTTCCACCAGAAGATTCAGGTGTCCGCTGCCGGGATGGCTGTCGCCTGCCGTGCTTTCGATCAGCACCTGCGGTTTTGAAAGATCCTCCGGCTTCCAGCCCGTTCCGATCCTCAGGGGATCCAGTTCCGGCGCCAGCCGGCGCATCTGCTGACTCTTCAAACGATCCATATTTGTTCCTCCGCCCTTGCCGCTGTTGTTTTTTGCCCCGGAACACGCCAAAACATCCGTCTGCCGGCCGGTGCCTGCGTCCTCGCGTCTTTTATTTTTTTATCATATCATATTCCGGCGGTTTTTTCACGCATTCCGGCTCTTTTTTGCGTTTTTCTTTCATATGAATGTCAAAGAGCACCTGCCGGGCGGTGTTTCCGGGCCTTCTGCCGGTCTGCATTCATCGGAAACGGAAGCCATGTGCCGGCGGAAAGGATGATTTGAATCATGAGCGATTCCTTTGCAGAATTAGTGGAACGGTACCGAAAGGAGCTTGCCCAATACAGCAGAAAAGGTTCCGCCCCGGCTGCTCCTCCTGTTTTGGAGCCGGAAACTGCGCCGGAAGCCCCGTCGGAACCGGCTGTTCCTCCCGTTCTCGGGCCGGAAACTACGCCGGAAGCCCCGACAGAACCGGCTGCTCCTCCCGTTTTCGAGCCGGAAACTACGCCGGAAACCCCGACGGAACCGGATACTCCTCCCGTTTTGGAGCCGGATGCCCTGCAGGAAACCGAGCTGAACGATCTCTCCGGCGCCATGCTGTGCCACCCGAACGACACCGATACCGCCACGCTGGTGGTGCAGGTATTCACCGCACGGCAGGCGGTGCCGATACCCGAAGCAGACGTTTCCGTCTATTGCGGCGACGGCAGCGGCAATGTGCTGATCGCGTTCCGCACGACCGACGCGGACGGAAAGACCGAACCGCTTCTGCTCTCCGCTCCGAACCGGGCTTTTTCCGAAACACCGGAGCCGCCGGAACTCCCGTACGCCGTTTACCGCGTGCGCATCGATCACCCGGAATACGTCAGCGAAACGCTGGAGGAGGTTCAGCTGTTCGGCGGCGTGGAAAGTATTCTTCCCGTGGAACTGACGCCTTATATTCCGGTTGACGAGCCAAAGCCGCTGCGCATTATCAGCCTGCCCGGCCATTCGCTGAACACAGAAACGGAGGCGGATCAGGAATGAGCACGTTTACCATCCCGGAATACATCACCGTCCACCTTGGCCCGCCGGAAAGCAGCGCACCGAACGTGACCGTCGCTTTTCCCGACTATGTAAAGAACGTTGCCTCCAGCGAAATTTACCCCACCTGGCCGGAAAGCGCCATCCGCGCCAACATGTATGCGCAGACCTCCTTTGCGCTCAACCGCGTCTACACGGAGTGGTACCGCAGCCGCGGTTATGATTTTGATATTACAAACTCCACCTCTGTGGATCAATCCTTCGTCAACGGAAGAGATATCTTTGAAAATATTTCTCAGCTTGCCGATGAGCTGTTCAATGACTATATCCGCCGGGCAAACTTTACCGAACCGCTGTTTGCACAATACTGCAACGGTACGACCATCACCTGCAGCGGGCTTTCACAATGGGGCAGCGTTGATCTTGCCCGGCAGGGCTATGTTCCTTATTCCATCCTGACCTATTACTACGGGGACGATATCAGTCTGGTCCGGGACGCTCCCGTGGCGGAGCTGACGCCGAGTTTTTCGCGCACGCTGAAGATCGGCTCTGCCGGCGAGGACGTCCGGCGGATCCAGATCCAGCTCAACCGCATCTCCGTCAATTACCCGGCGATCCCCAAAACACCGGCCGACGGCTTTTTCAATACTGCGACCTACGACGCGGTCGTAAAATTTCAGCAGCTGTTCAATCTGACGGCAGACGGTATTGTCGGCGAGGGGACCTGGTACCGGATCCAGTACCTGTACACGAGTGTCAAGCGGCTGGCGGAGCTTCATTCCGAGGGAGAAACGCTGTTGGGAACGCCGCAGCAGTTCACCGGCGTTCTTTCGCCGGGCGAAAGCGGCAGCAAGGTCTTCGTGCTGCAATATTACCTCGCGGTGCTGGCCGGTTTTTACGCCGAGATTCCGTTTATTCAGCTAAACGGGATCTACGACGCACAGACGGAACAGGCTTTGAGGGCTTTTCAGCAGCTGGCCGGGCTGCCGCAGGCCGGTGCTGCCGACCGGCAGACATGGGATGCGCTGTACGACGCGGTGGAAAACGCTGTCAGGGTCGTACCGCCTGAGGATTTTACCGTTGGGATCCAGCCATACCCCGGCTTTGTGCTGGTCACGGGAATGCGCAGCCCAAGCGTTGCAGTCATGCAGAACTATCTGGTCAAGATCTCTCAGGGATACCCTTCCATTCCGCAAACAAGTGTGACCGGCTTTTTCGGAACTCAGACGCGCGCAGCCGTTACGGCCTTTCAGCGGCAGTTCGGCCTGACAGCCGACGGCGCGGTCGGCCCGGAGACCTGGAACAAAATGATCAGCGTATATGACGACGTTGCCGCCGGGAGCCAGCCCAAATACGGTCAGTTCCCCGGCCGCCCCGTGCAGGAAGGAGATAACGACCATGCCTGAGCAAAGTTCCGTCACGAAAGGATGTGCCGCCAAATGAAAATTCCCGATGGACTGCCCGTTACCGACCTGCAGCGCGCCCTGCGGGAGATCTTTCAGGCGGAGGGAATGCCCGATCCGCCGATCCCGGACGGCGTTTTCGGCCCGGAAACCACCCGGGCCGTGCAGCAATTTCAGCGCAGCGCCGGATTGAACCCCAGCGGAAAAGCAGACCTGACAACATGGAATGCCGTCTTTGCCCGCGCTGCCCGGCTGCGGAAGGAACGCGCACCGGCTCTGGGCGCATCTTTTTTTCCGCCGGGTGCCGTTATTGCCCCCGGCAGCACAGGCGACGCGGTTCTGGCCGTACAGATCATGCTCGGCACCCTGAGCGACAATTTTATCAATTTTGACGCGGTGGAGCGCACCGGCATCTACGACGAAAAGACTGCCGGACAGATCCGCCGGTTCCAGGGCTGCGCGGCGCTTCCCGAAAGCGGCGTGACCGACAAGCCCACCTGGAACGCTCTTTGCCGCTGCTATGCCGTCTGGCGTTCCGGCGGTTCCCGCATCATCGGCGAAACGGAACGCGTTCCTCCCTTTGGCCGCCCGACTGCATAACAGCAATATCGACGAAAAAAGCCGCGGAGGATTCGGAAACTTTTACCTCAAAATCACCAATTTCTGTTTGACCTTCTTTTTGCATCGCGATAAAATAAAGTTAATCTAAGCTAACTTTGTGAATACATGAAGAAGGGAACTGAAATGAGTCTGGTTGCATGGGTCGTCGTGATGACTGCGGTCGCCGGTGTCGGCGGAACTGGTCTGGGCGGTGTTGTCGGCGCCGTACTGAAAAAAAATTCCGACAAAGCGGTCAGCCTGCTGCTGAGCTTCGCGGGCGGCGTGATGCTCAGCATCGTCTGCTTTGATCTGATCGAAAGTGCGCTGCATCCCGATAACGGCAGCAGCGTCAATATCTTTATTATCATCTGCGGGATCCTGCTGGGCTACGGCGTCGTTTTCCTGCTCAATTACTGGATCGATCGTTCCACGAACCACGAGGTCGGTCACATTGATTCCTCGCATCCGAAAACCGCCGACGATCTGAACGAATTGATCCATTCCGACCATTTCGAGGAACACCGCAAAAAAAATTCCGTTCACGACCTGCTGATCGGCGGCATTGTGATGGCGTGCGCCATTGCGCTGCACAATCTGCCGGAAGGAATGGTGATCGGCGCGTCGTTCGCGTCGGGCAGCGGCAGCACAGACGCCTTTACCGGAACGGGGCTGATTATGGCGATCGTGATCGGTCTGCACAACGTTCCGGAGGGCCTGGCCGTTTCGGTTCCGCTGGTTGCCGGCGGCATGAAGCGCGGCCGCGCTGTACTGACCACCGCGCTGACAGGCATCCCGACAATCCTCGGCGCTCTGATCGGTTATTTTCTGGGCATGACCGGTCCGCTGATGCTGGCGCTTTCGCTCAGCTTTGCCAGCGGCGCGATGCTCTATGTCGTTTTTGGCGAGCTGCTGCCGGAATCCATTCTGATGTGGAAGTCGAAAGCACCGGCCTTAGCCGCCGTGATCGGCATCATCACCGGGTTGCTGATTGCAAACTGGTGACCGGCTTTCCGGGGCATATGTCTGCAGACTGCACATGCTCCGGGCATTAAAAAAGAAAAGCAGGCGACCCTTTGCGGGGCCATAAAACAGTAAAACCGGCCTATGGTTGCAACCACAGGCCGGTTGTTATGTCCTTGCGCGGCAGCACCCAAGGCTCCCTTGTGTAAAGGGCGGCTTTCGCGCTGCACCCTTTATCGGGCCGACAGTTTCCGGTTTTACGGACACTTGCGCCGTATCATCACGCCGCCAGGCGCTTTTGCCGGCTGCGCAGCACACCGAAGAACACCGCGCTCACAGAGACAAAGGTAATAATCCAGGAGATCGGATAGGAAAGGAACAGGCAGGTCAGCGTATGATACTCCGGCATCTGAAAAACCGTAAAGACCCAAAAGATCCGAAAGACGCATACCCCCAGCACCGTAATAATCATCGGTGAAATCGAAACACCCATGCCGCGCACCGTGCCGACCGCCACCTCCTGCAGACCGCAGAGAAAATAAGTAACGCAGATACAGGAAAGCCGCGTCAGTCCGTACTGAACGGCTTCCGGCGAACCGGGCAGATAAACCGAAAGCAGCGGTTCGCCGCAAAGATAGATGCCGATCCCCAGAAGACTGGCACCAACCGTAACGATTGCCACGCAGAGCCAATAAATCCGGCGGATCCGGGGATAATTCCGCGCACCGGTATTCTGCCCGCTGAAATTCATCGCGGTCTGGCTGAAGGCATGCATCGCCGTGTAAAGAAAGCTTTCAATATTGCCTGCGGCGGTGTTGCCGTCAATGGCCACTGCGCCGAAGCTGTTGACGGAGGACTGAATGATCACATTGGAGATCGAGAAAAGCGAGCTTTGGATCCCCGTCGGCAAGCCGATTTTTATGATCTGCAGCAGCGCCGTCCGGTGAATCCTTATTTTGCGCAGGCAGAGCCTGCAGGCGTCCGCTCTCTTCATCATCGCCCGCAGGATCAGCACGGCCGAAATTGCCTGTGAAATAATTGTAGCCAGCGCGACCCCAGCCACATCCATCTTCAGCAGGATCACAAAGCCGAGATTCAGCACCACATTGATTCCGCCTGCCGCCGTCAGATACATCATCGGCTCTACCGTATTGCCGGCAGCCCTCAGAATTGAGGCGCCGAAATTCAGCAGCAGGTTGAAAATCATCCCGCAGAAATAGATGCGCATATAAAGGGCTGCCAGCCGGATCTGCTCCGGCGGCGTTCCCATCCACTCCAGAAATGTACCGGCGCCGGCGAGGCCGATCACCGTCAGGATCACGCCGCAGATCAGCGCCAGAGGTATCGCCGTATGTACCGTCTGCCGCACTCTGGCATCATCGCGGGAGCCTATTCCCTGCGCCACCGCAACGCCGACACCCACCGACAGCCCCATGAAAAGATTCACGCAAAGATTGGTCAGCGAACTGGTGGCTCCCATTGCGCCGAGGGAGTTTTTCAGTCCGAACTGCCCCACCACTACCAGATCCGCCGCGTTAAAAAGCAGCTGTAAAATACCGTCCGCGATAATCGGTACCGCATAGCGGATCAGCGGACCGCACAGCGGCCCTTCACAGATTTCTTTTGTTGTAATTTTTACCGACATTTCTGCCTCCCGCCAAGCTTACAAAAGGTTGTATTTGCTGTTGACCGGCTGTTTTTTCTCCATCCATCTTCCTCCGGTAAAATCCGGAAATGCAACCGGCATGCTGCCCAGCGCGACCGACTGCTCGCTGAGCGCCGTAACCACCATCCAGGAAACCGCGTCATAAACATCGATCGGCATCGGCAGCCCCTGATCCAGCGCGTCGAAGAAAGCGCTGATCACGAGGTAATCCATTCCGCCGTGGTTGCCCTGAATCCCGTCCTTGCGGTATTCATCCCATAACGGATGCCGGTATTCCTCCATGTATTTCTCCATATTGCCCCATTCTTCCTTCCAGGACCCGTGCTTTTTTGCGTGCGCCTCGTTATTGTCGAAATAAACGGAGTTGGTGCGCTCCTCATACATTCCTCCGGTTCCGCGGACGGTAAAATCGCGGGAATAATACCGCGGCAGGGTGGTGTCGAGGGTGATCCGCACCGTCTCTCCGCCGGCGCATTTGATGAGGGTTGTAAAAATATCCCCCTGCGCATAGTCGACGCCACGATAGGGATTTTCCTTATCGGCCAAAAAGTCCTTCATGCCGGCGGCCTTGGAGGACATGGATACCAGCGACACAAACCGGTTGCCGTTGCCGATGTTCAGCAGCTTTGCGATAGGGCCAAGCTCGTGGGTAGGATAGCTTTCGCAATTGCGGTGAATGTATTCGCTGACCCGGTAGTGCCGGTCGCGGTTGATCCCGGCGAGGGTGTTCCTCATCTCGTGGCAGTATCCGCCGTCGCAGTGCACGATCGTTCCGAACAGTCCTTTTCTCGCCATATCGGTCACCGTCATTTCGGTTTCGCCGTAGCAGCAGTTTTCCAGCAGCATGAAGGGCGTTTCGGTTTCCTCATAGGTGCGCACCAGTTCATAGCACTGCTGCACGGAATATGCGCCGCCGACCTCCATCCCTACCGGCTTTCCCGCTTTCATGCATCGGATCGCCGCGTCGAAATGATTGCCCCAGCCCGAAAGCACCAATACGGTATCGACCTCGTCACTGCGGATCAGCGCCCTGTAGTCCCGGGTCAGCAGCGGAACTTCCTTCCCGGTCTTTTCCCGGATCGCCGCCGCGCTTTTTTCCAGACGATCTTCATAGAGATCGCAGAGGGCCGTGATTTCCACATAAGGCAGAGCAGTCAGCATTTCGCAGGCCCACCACGCGCCTCTCAACCCCAAGCCGATGACCC
Organism: Bacillota bacterium; assembly: GCA_029008595.1. Taxonomy (GTDB): domain Bacteria; phylum Bacillota; class Clostridia; order Oscillospirales; family Acutalibacteraceae; genus CAKXIK01. The sequence continues at coordinate 26,109 of JAQXJH010000077.1, read as the reverse complement.
CCACCTTGAATTTTTTCATCCAGAACCATCTCCCTGCTTTTTATGATATCATCATTATAAGCAAATAAATTTTATTTTCCATCCGTTAAAAGCGCCGAAAAATATAAAAATGGCTCCTTTTTGATCCGTCTTGCCCCAGGGAGACGAACCGCCGCTGAACTTCCGGTTGAAAAGACTCTGCCGATGCGGTATAATGCTGCAAAATCTTATTTTTATCATCATTACCGGCGAAAAAAGATAAAAAAGGTGTATTGTTTATGGCATGGGAAAGCAGAATCATCATCCGGCGGCCGATCGAGATCCGCGCGCTGGTCTCGGCTTTTACCGCGGAACGGGGCAAAGAATATGTGTTCCAGGGCGAAGTGCATAATTTTTGGGAAATGGTCTATGTAAAAGAAGGGATGGCAGGCTTTACGGCAGACGGTCAGGTGTTTGAATGCCCGCCGGAAACCGTTGTCTTCCATAAGCCGAATGAATTTCACCGCATCTGGACGGCCGGGGACGAACCCCTTCAGTTTACGGTGATCTCCTTTGACACCGACAGCCAATACCTTTCGGATCAGCTCTCCAACGCCGTGATCACCCTTTCCTCCAAAAGCAGAGCGCTCATGGCGGAATTGCAGTCCATCATTGAAAACAACGGCGCTCCAAACGCGTATCTGCCCGGCGATTTCCGCCGCGGCGGCAGCGTTGTAGATGTTGCAAGGTTTTGCGGTACGCTGGAGCTGTTATTATATGAATGCGCCGCTTCTCATCAAAAGGTCGCGCCCAAAAACAGCAGCTCCGCCAGACTGTTTGCCGCCGCTGTCAGAAAAATGAACGGGTATATTTCACAGCCGATCAAATCGCAGCAGCTGGCCGATGAACTGAACATTTCTCTGGCGCATCTCAAAAGGATCTTCAACCGCTATGCCCTGACCGGGGTACACGAGTATTTTCTTGCCATCAAAATCAAGAAGGCGAAGGCTCTGCTCTCTCAGGGAGAGCCGGTTTATAAGGTCGCCGAAGAAGTCGGCTTTGATAATCCGAATTATTTTTCCGCCACCTTCAAACGCGAGACCGGGCTTTCCCCCACCCAATGGGTAAAACGCGCGGAATAAAACAGACAGCCACAGCAATTCAAACTGCTGCAGCTGCCTGCTTTTTTGCGTTACCGACGGCCCTTGCCGCCGACCGGAACGCCGTTTTCGTCGACCTCCACGCCGGAAACCTCGACCGAAGCTTCGGCGCGCATCTGTTTGATCCTGCCGGAAACGCGCGAAATCGTCCAGAGATCCGTGATACCATCGTAGATCAGAACAATCCCGATCAGCAGCACCAGCGTGGACGCTGCCTTGAACGGGTTGATCAGCAGAACGATCCCTGCCGCCAGCGCCAGTACCGCCATCAGCAGCACCAGCCACCAGCGCCGGTAACCGGCGCGCAGCAGATCCATCCCCTGCTGAACCTTCACCGCTCCGTCAACAACGATCGCGATCCCCAGCAGAACGGGCAGGAATCCGACAATGATCTCCGGCCGCATCAGCAAAAATACACCGGCACCGAGCAGGATCAGCCCGGAAACAAAATCATAACGGAACAGATCCAGTCGGACTTCATAAACAAAGTAGCGCACGATCTGGATGACACCGATAATCACCAGCGCCGCGCCGATCAGGTAACTGACGGCCATTTTTGCGGCGTCCGGCCAGATTACGAGCACCAGACCCAGAAAAATCGAAAAAATCGCGGTGAAGGTCAGCTGTTTTTTCACGTCCTTGATCCACTGTTTAAACATTGCTCAGAATCCTCCTTCTTTTTTCTTCCGGTTGTTTTTATGGTTTCGGGTTCCGTTTCCTCCCTGGCAACCCCGGTCTCCAGCAGCGCAACGGACTGCTCCAGCAGGAGAAGCAGCAGCCTGGCCTTTTCGTCGCCCAGCCCGCTGCGCAGGCGCTGCATGCGCTCCTCAATCTGCGCGCACTCCTGTTCCACCTTGTCGCGCCCCTGTTCCGAAAGCTCCACCACCATTCTGCGGCGGTCGCGCTCGGAAACATGCATGCGGATCAGGCCTTTGGCGCGCAGGCTGGAAAGAATCGAGGTGATGCGCGCCCGGGTCACGCCGAGCGCTTCGCTCAGTTCCGAAGGGTTGACCTCCTGATCCTGCCGGAAATACAGGTGATACAGAATTTTCGGCTCCCCCTGCCAGAAATGCGAAAGCGTTTCCAGCTCTCTGATCGCGTAAAGCCTGCGCAGGGCTTCGGCCATCCGGTCACTCGGCAATCGATTCTCCATTGCTGCATTTCGTCCTTTCCGCCGCATTGCAAACAGTTCCCGGCATTGCGGGCAAATAATAAACAGAATGAATAATTAACTGTATAAATTATGCCGCGGCGGAAATAACCGGCTGTGAATCTGCTGTGAACTTTTTATGAATTCAGCGCCTGTACCGCTTTTATTCCTGATCTGCGACCGGCAGAAGCTGCTTCAGCTCCGTGATCCGCCAGGTGGGTACGATCTCCGGATCTTCCGGCGGCGCATCGGGACAGAACCAGCAGGTATCCACCCCCGCACGCACGCCGCCGAGAATATCTGACGAAAGCGAATCGCCGATAATCAGGGTTCTGCGCGGATCGGCGCCGGGCAGCACGCGGAAGACCGCTTCAAAAAAGCGCGGATCCGGCTTTTCGCAGCCCACCTCCTGCGAAATGAAGATCCGACGGAAGAGCGGCTCAAGCCCGGCTGCTTTCAGCCTTGCCCGCTGTGTATTGGCGATCCCGTTGGTGATGATGCAGAGGCAGTGCCGTTTTGCCAGTTCGGTGCAGACCTCCTTCGCGCCCGGGATCAGCGTTGTGCCTTCCGCAAGATATCCCCGGTATTCCTCTTCTGCCGCCGGGCCGTCCAGCCGTACTCCGATCCGTTCAAAAAAACCGGCAAAGCGCGTCCGCAGCAACTGCTCCCTGCTCAGCTCGCCGCGCTCCAGCTGCCGCCAGAGCGATCGGTTATAAGCGGAGTATTCCGCATGAAGCGCATCGGTCACCGGCAGTCCGTGGGCCGCAAACAGCCGAAACAGCGCGCTGCGCTCCGCCGCACGGAAATCCAGCAGTGTGTCGTCCGCGTCAAAAAGCAGCGTATCATAACGCATCCTGTTGTTCCTTCCTTTCCGAATTCAGCCTGTTATCTCTTTCAGTATCGTGGATTTTGCCCGCGAAATCAAGCAGAACAGCCGAATAAAAATAAAATGTTCCAAATTTATTAACAATTCGGTCATTTTTCTTGCATCCGGATTTGTTTTGTATTATACTTAAAAAAAATGAAGCATTTTTCCGTTCCGATTTCCCGGGCGGATTGGATTCACGAAAGGCAGGTACCCGGAAATGTCCGACACAAAGGTTTATTCCCGCAAAAGGCAGCTTGGCGACCGTTACGACGGGTGGCGTGTACATAGCAACGACGCCCTTTTTTCGGTAATTCCGCACGTGCTGAACAACCGCTGCGATTCTCAGGTCTTTTTTGACGAAACCATTGATATCAACGAGCTGGAGCAGTTTATCCGCAATCTTCGCCGCACCACGACCATGAAGGATCTGAGCACGCTGCATGTGATGATGGCGGCGTTCGTCCGCATCATTTCTCAGTATCCCTGCGTGAACCGCTTTATCTGCGGCCGCAAAATTTACGCGCGCAACAAGATCGTTTTTGCGTTCAATATCAAAAAGGAAATGAAGCTTGACGCCGAAGAAAGCTGCATCAAGGTCGAATTTTCTCCCACCGATACGCTGTGGGATGTTTATGAAAAAGTAAACACCGCCGTTCTTGTGAACAAGGAGGCCGATACGCAGAACGATACCGACAGCATTGCGAAGATCTTTTCCTACTGCCCGTCGTTCGTCGTAAAATTTGTCGTCTTCCTGATGAAGAAGCTGGACGCCATCGGCCTGATGCCGAAGGCGATCAATGAATTCAGCCCGTTCCATTCCACGCTGTATGTTACCGACATGGGTTCCACAGGGCTTGGTTCGGTGTTCCACCATCTTTATAACTTCGGCACCTGCACGCTCTTCTGCTGTCTTGGCAAAAAGGGACGCCGGCTGAAGGTGAACGATGAGGGCAAGGTGTTGTACGGCCGCACGCTGAACCTGCGCTTTACCGTTGACGAGCGCGTTGTGGACGGTTACTATTACGCGGTGACCATCCGCGAGCTGATGAAGCTGTTCAAGCACCCCGAAGCGCTGCTGGAAAAGCCGGACTGCGTCGTTCCGGATCCCGGTCTGCGCCCGACCCGCAAGGAAAAACGCATTCTGAAAAAACAGCGCAAGCTGGAACGCCAGATCAACGTTGTCTGATCTTCGGTCAATCGAACGCCCTGAACCGGCAAGAAACCCGGTTCAGGGCGTTTTACATTTGCCTGCATCACTTGACACGGGCCTTTGCGCCGCTTTGTACTTTGCTCTTTTCTTGGCCGGAGCTTTTTTTGTCATGCGGCTGTTTTCCGCGGCACGGCTCTGCACCGGGGAGCGCGCCAGAAAGAAAAGCAGCAGAAAATTCCGGGTCAGCGGCGTATCGTCCAGAAAAGAGGAAAGAGCGAAGGTTCCTTTACCAAAACAGATCCATTCCTTTGCCGCCCAGAAACGCAGCAGCCCCGCCAGCCCATGCCTGCGGCAAAGTAATCGGACACACCCAGCAGATGCAGCAGGCGGAACCACAGGTACAGCAGCGCCGTTCCGATCACCCGCTGCACAGCCGGACTGCCTGTAGCAAAAAAACAAAGGGCCTGCCGGAGCTTTGGATCCGGAAGGCCCTTTGTTCAATTTTTATCCTGTTTTTCTTCTTCCCACGGCATCACATCGCCCGGGTCGCGCAGATATTCAAGGATCTGCCAGACGCCGTCGCCATTGGTGGACGAAACAAAAAAGATCTGTTTGCACCCGGCAAGCCTCAGCCAGCGCTCTGCACGATCCGGCCGCGCGTCCGGCCGGTCGATCTGCGTCACGATGCCGATCACGGGGCGGTTGATATTTGCCGCCATACACGGGCTGTAAAGGCTGTAATCCTCACGGGCGCTGATCAGCAGCCCGACCACATCCGCCTCATACGTATAGATCGCCAGCGCACACGCCAGCCACGGGTCTTCGACATATTCGCCCGGCGTATCGATGATCACGTCGAAATGATTGATATACTGGGTTTTGTGATAGTGGATCTTTTCTCCGCGGAGCGCCTGGGTCAGCGTGGTCTTGCCGCACCCGCTCCGGCCGATCAGAATGATTTTTTTCATGTTTTTGTGATCTCGCAGACGGTAAAGCCCAGCATATCCCGGCAGTAATCCCGCAGGGCACGCAGCGCGCTCTCCACCTCGCTGATGCGCCCGGTGACGATCAGCGTGCCGCTGAAACGGTCCACAAAGCCGATCTCCACATTGGAGGTCTTGATGGCGATATCACCGATGATCACCGCGGTTTCCGCAGGGCTGATCGTGACCAGACCGATCGCTGCGCGCGAATAGTCCACCGCCGGGTCAAGCCCCAGCTTCTTATAAATGATTTCATCCGGATTCGCAATAATGTGCGCAATGGTGATCTGTTTGCCCGGCACAATTTCCTGTACGATCCGCATTTTATCGTGAAGATCCATGCGTGTGACCATTCCTTTTCACAAAACTGCAGCCCGGCTCCCCGGCCGTTTTCCGGCTGCCCTTCGGCTGATCCGCCGATTGATAAATCTATTTTACCACCGGCAGCACCCGGAAACAAGCCCGCAGCACAAATTTTAACCCTCGAGCAGCCGCAGCGCATTTTCGCGGCAGATCTTGTTGTAGGCCGTCTGCGAAATATGGCCGTGCTCCACCGCATCGTCCAGCCAGTGTGAAAGCTCCATCACATTGGAGGCGTCACAGATATCGGTGCCGAAAAACAGCTTATCCTGAAATTCCTCCAGAAAACGATAGCCGAACTCGGGATCACGCATCACGGCGTTGCCGCCGCTGCCTGCCGAAAGATCGCCGTACATATTCGGATAATTCCGCAGCAGCTCCACCGTGCGTCCGCCGGGAACGATCCTGCCCGTCGGGTAACCGCTGCGCTGCTCTTCGGTGCAGTCGCCGCTCATTTCCGCCCACCATTTCTGCGAATGGCCGATCACGCGCAGCCGCGGGAATTTCTGCAGAACGCGCTCGAGCTTCGGCATATGGAAATCGTCCACGATGCCGTAATCTCCGCCGCCCGGGTTTCCCATATGAAACAGCAGCGGCATATCGCACTTTTCACAATGGTAAAACAGATTCTGCATATACGGATCATCGATCGGCAGATTGGTTGTCACTTCGCCGACGCCCTTTGCACCGCGCTCCTTAAAATACAGCAGATAGTGAGAAAGGTCGCAGTCTGGTCTGTTTGTGCCCCACCGCGGATCCAGATTGCAGAACCACCACCCCACCGTTTCCGGGTAATCACGAACCAGGTGTTCGGCATCGCGGTTGCTGAGTTGGTCACACTCGTACTCCGGCGAGCTGATGGGCAGCTGAACACATTTTTCGATCCCCCATGCATCGTACATTTTCCGAATCTGCTGCGGCGTTACAAAGCACCCTCCGTCCATGCGGGAATAGCCGACCTCCGGCACAACATGAGCATGCAGGTCAATTTTTTTCACGATCATTCCGGGTACCGCCTTTCCGTTTGTTTCATTCCGCCGGTTCATCCTGTGATCCCGGCTTTTTTCCTATTATAAATTTTCCGCGGCGGAAATCCAGCAGTTCCTTTACTTTGCTGCAAATTCCTGAACTTTTGCATGTTTCTCCGAAAAAAAACGTTGATGACTTGTAAATTTCTTCGGAATCCGTTAGACTGAATACCGGAAGGGCAGCGGACCTTTGTCCGCATTGCTCCCGGCTTTTGAATCTTTCTGAAAAAGGATGATCGGAATCATGCTGAAAATTGTTTTGCCGGACTGTCAGACCGTCACAAACGGTGATCTGGATCTCTCGGTGCTGGAACGCTTCGGCAGTGTGGAATACTACCCGCTGAGCACAAAGGAACAGGTTGCCGAACGGATCTGCGACGCCGATATCGTTCTCTGCAACAAATCGCCGATGACTGCCGAAACGCTGCGGAACGCCGGAAAGCTGCGCTACATCGGCCTGTTTGCAACGGGCTACAACAACATTGACCTGACCGAGACCAACCGCCGCGGCATCACCGTCTGCAACGCCGGCGGCTATTCCACCGACGCCGTGGTGCAGCACACCTTTGCGCTGATCCTCCATCATTTCAGCTGCGTTTCCCAATACGACCGCTTTGTTCGCGACGGCCGCTGGATCGGCAGCACCACATTTTCGCCGTTTGTGTTCCCGATGCAGGAGCTTGCCGGAAAAACGCTCGGGATCATCGGCTTCGGCAGCATCGGCCGTGCCGTCGCTAGGGTCGCCCTGGCGTTTTCCATGCGCGTGCTCTGCTTTACCCGGACTCCCCGGCAGGCCGAAGGCGTTTCGTTTGTCCCGCTGGAAACGCTGCTGGCGCAAAGCGATGTCGTTTCCATCCACTGCCCGCTCAACGACGCTTCCCGTTCCCTGTTCAACGACGAACGCTTTTCCATGATGAAGCCCGGCGCCTATCTGGTCAACACGGCCCGCGGCCCGATCATTGAAGAACCGGCTCTTCGCCGCGCGCTGGAAAGCGGCCGTCTCTCCGGCGCGGCGATCGACGTGCTGGAAACCGAGCCGATGCTGCCGGACTGCCCGCTCATCGGCGCGCCGAATCTGACCATGACGCCGCACATTGCCTGGGCCCCGCTGGAAACACGCGCGCGGCTGCTCCGGCTGGTGGCGGAAAATCTGGAGGCTTTTCTGGCAGGAAAACCGCAGAACGTGATCACCCGATAGCCGACTGCGCCCGGTTGAAAAACGCAAGAACCCTCCGCATTTTCTGCGGAAAACAGGCAAGTTTTCAGGCAAAGCGGAAAAAGCTTGTCTTGTCAAATTTTTTTATGCTATACTGGAAACAGAGTACGGAATCTGCGGCAGATCATTGTAAAATCCGCTAAATTCTTCGTGGAATATGCAAAACATCTCCGCGGCGGATGCGGTATAATACAACTGCAGCAGAACTGCTCAAAAACATAACGGGAGGAATCATTATGTACAGAATCGGTATTCTCGGCGCGGAAAATTCCCATGCTTCTGCTTTCTCCGAGATTTTTAACAAACCGGATGAAAACGGAGTCTTCAAGTACCCGGATTGCCACGTTGTCGCGGTAGGCGGCCACTATCCGGAAAGCAACAAAGAAGTTTTTGAAAAATTCGGTCTTGATTTTATTGCAGAAAAGCCGGAAGATATGCTCGGCAAGGTTGACGCTGTTATGGTCACCGCACGCGACGGCAAGTTCCATCCGGAATTCGCCCGCCCGTTTGTGGAAGCCGGTCTGCCGATGTTCATCGACAAGCCGTTCGCTGTTGATCCTGCAGAAGCGCTCGCCCTTGTACAGCTTGCCAAGAGCAAAAACGTTCCGCTGGTCGGCGGTTCTTCCGTCAAGCAGACCTATGATATCCGCATGATGCAGCACACGGTCAAGAAGGGCCTGGGCGGCATCCACGGCGGCTGCGTCGCTGCTCCTGTAAGCATGCACAACGATTACAGCGGCTTCTTCTTCTATTCTTCTCACCTTGCAGAGATGAGCCTGACGATCTTCGGCTACGACCCCAAGGCTGTTACCGCTTTCCGCAACGGCGACAACGTTACCGTGGTCGTGGAATATGAGAATTACAACGTGACCAACCACTTTATGGAAGGCTGCTACAACGCTTATCACTGCACCATTTTCGGTAAGGACCGCAACGTCAGCCGCGATATCGATATTTCGATGTGCTACCAGCACGAGTGCGAAGACTTCGCCGCCATGCTGCACAACGGCACCATGTCCCACACCTACAAGCAGCTGATCACGCCGGTTTACTACCTCAATGCGATCTACGAATCCTACAATACCGGCAAAACCGTCAAGATCGAGGTTCCGGAGGTCTGATCTCCGTCCTCTGCAAAAAACCGGATGCTCTCCCAAAGAGCATCCGGTTTTTTTGCTGCCCGGTTTTTATTCGATCACGCGTATCTTCTTCCATTTTCCGCGTGCAAACCGCGTTATGAAGACAATGCCGCGCACCAGCCAGTCGACATACATGCCGGCCCAGACGCTTTGCACGCCCATTCCGAAGAAGACGAACAGATAACTGCAGCCCACGCGGAAGATCCACATGGAGAGAGCCGAAATAATCATCGTTCCGCGGGCATCTCCTGCGGCGCGCAGGGCTGCGGGCATCACAAACGAAGGAACCCAGAACGCCGCGTTGAACAGCGCAAACACGCGCAGAATTTCTTCTGCAGAGGCCGCCGCCTGCGGACTCAGCCCGAACAGCGGGATCAGCCGGCCGGCAAAGCAGAAAACCAGCAGATCCGCCGCCGCCAGACAGAGGTAGGCCAGCGCCATCAGCCGTTTGGTATAATATACTGCCTGTTCGTAGTCACGCGCGCCGACGCACTGCCCCATCACCGTTACCACGCCGAGACAGATCGCGCTGCCCGGAATGCCGGAAATGCCGGCGATGGAATTTGCAATGGCATTCGCGGCGATCGCGGCGGTACCCATTGCCGAAACAAGCCCCATCGTCATGATCTTGCCGATCTGAAACATGCTGTTCTCCAAAGCGTTCGGAATGCCGATCTTCAGGATATTGCGCACCATATCCCAACGCAGCTCCGGGCGGAACAGGGCATCGATATGGATCTGGTACTTCGGCTTTACGATCAGCACCGTGATCATCAGCGCGGCGGCTGCTCTGGCCGCCAGCGAAGCGAGCGCCGCACCGGCAGCTCCCAGGGAAAAGCCGTAGATCAGCAGCGCGTTGCCGCCGATATTGATCAGATTCATCAGCATCGAGATCATCATGGAGACTCTGCTGTTTCCCATGGAGCGGAACAGCGCCGCACCGGAATTGTAAATTGCCAGAAATGGATAAGACGCCGCCGAAAGCAGAAAATAAATCTGTGCGCTTGCCATCACGTCGTCGTCAATGCTGCCGTAAATGCCGCGCAGCAGCGGTTTGTGAAAAAACGCCGCCACCGCCGCCAGAAAAACCGACAGCGCCAGCGAAGCATACATCAGCTGTTTGGCCGAAGCGCAGGCGCTTTTTTCATCCCGCCGGCCGATATACTGTGCTGCCACCACCGCGCCGCCGGTCGCCAGCGCGGAAAACAGATTGATCAGCACAATATTGAGCGTATCCACCAGCGAAACGCCCGAAACTGCCGCCTCACCGGCGTTGGACACCATCACGGTATCCGCCATGCCGATCAGGATCGCCAGCAGCTGTTCCACCATCAACGGCCAGATCAGCCGTCCCATCGCTTTCGGCGGAAACAGTTCCGGATTTTTCAGCTGCGTTCGTCTCATAGCCATGATGCTCCCTTTCGTCAAATAGCTTTATTTTACATCATTTTTACGCCAAATCCAAGCGGCCGGCATCAAAACACGAAAAAACGCCTGTATTCCTCCCGAAACGGGAAAATACAGGCGTAAACTTTTTGCCGGACGGCGATCAGTCGCTGCTGAACGGCAGCAGAGCAAGATGACGGGCGCGTTTGATCGCGATCGTCAGCTCACGCTGGTGACGGGCGCAGGTGCCGGTCACACGGCGGGGCAGGATCTTGGAGCGCTCAGAAATATATCTGCGGAGCTTCGGATAATCCTTGTAATCGATGGCAGCAACTTTATCGACACAGAAGCTGCAAACCTTTTTGCGGCCCTTGCGGCCGCCGCGGCGGTTTTCTCTTTCCGGTCTTTCGGATCTTTCGGCCATGGTAAACCCTCCTTTACAGAATGAGGCGGGAATATTCCCGTAAAATTAAAAGTTTCAGAACGGCAAATCGTCGTCACCGGGGATCTCGACGAAATCGCCGGCATCGCCGCTGGAATAGGCAGCGGCAGGCGCATTGTTCTGCGCAGCGGGCGCAGGAGCAGCACTCGCAGCTGCATCGCGCTTGGATTCCACAAAATGCGCTGCATCCACAACAATTTCATAAGCACGGCGATTGTTTCCGTTTTTATCCTGATACGGCCGCACGGTCATATAACCCTGCACGCAGATCAGGTTTCCCTTATGAAAATAGCGGGAAACGAATTCCGCATTGGAACGCCATGCAACACAATCAAAAAAATCGGTCACACGCTCCGCACCGGATCTCTGATGCGGACGGTCCACTGCGATGGTAAAGGAACAAACGCTTACACCGTTCGGGGTAGTGCGCAGTTCCGGGTCAGCCGTCAGCCGGCCCATCATGACAACCGAATTCAGCATAATGCTTCCTCCCCTCAGGCTTCCTTCTTCACAATGAGGGAACGAAGGACGCCGTCCGTGATCTTGTAAACACGGTCAAGCTCAGCCGGGAATTCTGCTGTGCAGGTAAAGCTGAAAACGACGTAATACCCTTCGACTTCCTTGTTGATCGGATAAGCGAGTCTGCGCTTTCCCCAATCATCAACGTTGTCCATCGTCGCATTCGCTTCGATCATCGTCTTGAACTTTTCGACGACCGCAGCAGCAGCCTCGTCGCCGTTTTTCACGGAAACGACCAGGACGCTTTCATAGGCATTTTTCACTTCGGACATTGATTGTGCACCTCCTTTTGGACGTAAGGCCCCGCAAAACACGGAGCAAGGATGTTTTTCTGCAGCATCTGCCGCAGTAACTGAATTATTATACCAGTTCTTTTTGCATTCGTCAAGCGTTTCGGACGGTTTTTTCCCGGCCCGCCGGTCAGGAAAAAATCGCCGCGATCACCGTTCCGGAATAGTTGTAAAGGATCATCCAGCACACCAGCAGACACACGGCAAGCGGCAGATTGACCCCGCCCCGGCGGCTCAGCTCTGCGCTTCGCTCTTCCGGCGCGGTGAACGGCAGCCTGCCGACCGACGCGACCAGGGCTGTTATATGACGGAAATACCATTTGTTTGCATTGACCGCCACAACGACGGAGCAAAGCAGCCCCAGCAGCGAAAAAAGCAGCGGCAGGCAGCAGAACAGCGTCTGCCGGGCAGAAAGCTCCCCCAGCGCCCGAAGCACCGCTGCGCTCTGTTCCTGCGTCACCGTATTCTGCGAGGCGGTCACACCCGCCGCCGCATAGGCTTCCCGCAGGGCGGGCAGCGTATAGAGATAGCTGAATACCAGCGATGCGGCGCGCAGCAGAAGCTGCAGCGAAAGCACCACGGCCCCGGAACAATACTGCTTGCGGTACAGCATCCAGCCGCCGCCGAAGAAAAACGCCGCCACATGGAATCTGCCCATTTTTCCGGAATGGGACAGCTTTTCGAAGACCGGAAGATAATATTTTTCGTTTTTTCCGATCGCCCGCGCCGCGTCTGCAGCAGAAATATCCCCGAAACAGTCGGCTCCCAGAAGCGCATCCGGCCGGAACGCCGCCGGGTCGAGCGGACGGCTCCGCTTTTCGTCAAACGCGCCGTTCGGGATATAATCCGCCGAAAACGACCGGCCGCATTCATTGCAGAACCGCGCGTCCGGCGGATTGCTGCGGCCGCACTGCGGGCAGTTTTTTCGATTTTCACCCGGTTGTTCGCTCATGCCGCTCTCTCCTTCTGCTCAGCGCGCGTTACGCCCCCATTCCGCGGAAAACGAAAAAGGAATAGACCAGATAATAAAGCATCGCCAGCCCCAGGCAGATGTAGATCGCGACCGGCTTGACCCCTCCGCGTTTTTTTGCCTGTTCGGCAAAGCTTTCGTCATCGGCGCTGTTTTCGCGCAGTTCTTTGGCCATACGAACGCATTGCTTCATATAAAACTTGTTTGCAAAGATGCAGATCACAAAATTGAGCGCAAACTGAGCCATGGAACAGAGATAGGTAACGTTCTGAAACTGCGCGGAAATGGACGCGGACGAGAAATTTGCGTCGGTCAGCACACGGACCATCAGCCACGCGTTCGGAATATTCAGCGCAAGCTCCAACAGCAGCACCGCAATGGCCGGCCAGACCATCCGCCGGAAAAACATCCACGGAACGTTGAACAGAAACGCCGTAAAATTCGGGAAAAACCGATGGTTCCCCTTGGAAATTTCACGGAAACGCGGCAGGTAATAGGCCGAATTCTGCCCCACCACCAGCGCAAGATCCTTTGCCTGTACGCCGTCGATCTCCTCGTCGGGCGCAACGCCGCCCAGCGGGTCGATCACCATCGGCTGAAATCCTCCGTACGGCATCGGGCCGCCCTGCTGCCCCGGCTGTCCGCCCGGCGCTCCCGGATAAGCGCCGCCGGAAAACGGCGCTTCCTGCTGCATCGGAGACCCGCAGCGGGAACAGAACAGCGCATCCGGCGCGTTGGGCGCATGGCAGGCCGGACAAAGCTTTTTCACGCCCTGCGCGTCCGGCGCGGGATCCTCCTTCGCCGGCATGGCCCAGGTTTTTCCCTCTGCATGCAGCTGCTCACAGCCGCAGTGCCCGATGCTTTTCCAGCATTCCCGGTGATGCGGCGCTCCGCATTCCGGACAGACTACAATATCGTCATCCTCCATCAGATATGCGTGACAGACAGGACATTTTGCTCCTTCATATTTAAACATGATCGATCCAGACCTTTCTGCAGCTTTGGCGTCCTGACCCCGAAAGCCGTTCTGTGCAAGTTTATTAAGTCTATTCTACATAATTTTGCCGGAATCCGCAATGATATATTTTTGAATTTACGATTCATTCATAAAACCGCTTGTGAAAACAGGCAATTCTTCGCGGAAAATCACGTTTCCGTTGACAAGAAACCGCCGGAATGTTACTCTAAAAGCAAGACATTTTTCAGTATTTCAGAAGGGCGTGACTCTTTGGTATGGCAAGAAAATATGAACCCGCTATCCGCACCGGCGGACGGCGCCGTTCCGGTTATTACGGCAAAAAAAAGAGAGGAGGCACCGTGGCTGCTGCTCTGGCGATCATTCTGGTGTTTGCCGCCGGTTTTCTGATCGGGAACAGCGCGCCGCTCCCGCAGCTGATCTCTTCCGCCGGCAGCACTTCTTCCGACGCCGGCGCTTCCGGCTCTTCCGAGGCGGAAAGTCAGGTTTCCTCCGAGCCTTCCGCCCTTACGCTGCCCGAGGGACTGACCACTGTTGCTCCCCCGGCGGAATCCGCTCCGGCGCTGCAGGTCGGTTCCATTGAAAACGTTGCCGCCCCGAATTATATTGTCATTGACCGGCTGAGCGGCGAAGTGATCCTGGAAAAGGGCAGCGGAGAACGGATCTACCCGGCCAGCACCACAAAGATCATGACGGCTGCGCTTGCTCTGCAGCGCGCCGGTCTGGACGATACCCTGACGGTCACCTCCACGGCGCTCGGCCTGCTCAGCAGCGACTCCGTGAAGATCGGCCTGCAGAGAAACGAAACGGTTCCGCTGCAGGATCTGCTCTGCGCCACGCTGCTTTCCTCTGCGTGTGACGCAGCAAACGCGATCGCCGACCAGCTGGGCGGAACCGGCGGATTTTCCGGATACGTCAGCGAAATGGTCGCCATGGCAAAATCGATCGGCTGCACCGGAACGTATTTTGTCAACCCGAGCGGCATTTTCTCCTCCGCGCACTTCTCCACTGCTGCCGACCTTGCGCGTATGACGGCTTTTGCCTGCCTTGATCCGGAATACCGGAAGATCGTTTCCCGCGACGAATATGTGATGAACGCCACCAACGTTCATACCGCCAGCGGCTGGGCCACCGCAAAAAACAACAACCCTGTTTCGGAGCTGACCCTGCTGCTGCAGAACACCAATGTTGCCGAGATCACCGGCGCAAAAACGGGAACCACCGTACAGGGCGGTTATTCTCTGGTCTGCACCGCGGTGACTGCCGGCGGCCGCGAGCTGATCGCCGTCCTCGCAGGAATCCCCTATGACAGCGGAAGAGGCGCCGCCTGCCGCGTACCGGATATGGCCGCCATTCTTGCGGAAGCAGCCAAAAAAGCCGACAGCGCCGACGCCGCCGTGCTGATCACCGCCGGAGAAGAGCTTTCCGCCGCTCTGTCGGGCGGTGTGGACGCGCTTGTACCGGAAGACATGCAGCTGACCGCCGCACGCAGTCTCGCTCTGACGAAACCGTCCGAAGAGACCGCGCTCGCCAACGGTGAAACACCCATTTTCTATACTTCCGACGCCTTTACGGTAAAATCCGTTTACTACAGCGATCTGGCCGACCGGCTGGCACTGGCTGCTGCCGGTGTCGAGGTCACCGTGGGTTATCTGCAGGTTTCGGCCGGCAGCGCACAGCCGGTGGACGCGGTTCCGCTTGTGATCCGCCGCCGCTGACTGCTTTTTATCACATTCGGAAAGGATTGGTTCTGATGCTGGATTTTTCGAAAACAACGGGACGGGACTTTGATGTTCTTACCCTCGGCGAAATTATGCTGCGCCTTTCTCCTCCGAACAACGAGCGGATCCTGCGCGGCGATGTGTTTGAAAAGCGCGCCGGCGGTTCCGAGCTGAACGTTGCCTCGGGCATCTCATTGCTCGGGCTGCGCACCGGTGTCATCACCAAGCTGCCCCGCAACGCGATCGGAAGCTACATCAAAAACCGCGTCCGCTACTGCGGCGTCAGCGATGATTACATCGTTTACGACGACGATCCGGAAGCGCGGCTTGGCATCTATTACTACGAAAACGGCGCGCTCCCGCGTAAGCCCGCGGTCGTGTACGACCGCAGAAATTCCTCTGTTACGCGCCTGCGCCTGGAAGAGCTGCCCGATTCCGTTTACGGCAGCTGCCGCATTTTTCATACCAGCGGCATCACGCTCGCACTCAGCGACCAGACCTGCTTTGACGCGGTGGAGCTGATGAAACGGATGAAAGCGCAGGGTACGGTCATTTCGTTCGACGTGAACTACCGCGCCAACCTCTGGTCCGAAGCCGACGCCCGCCGCACCATCGAAGCGATCCTGCCGCTGGTGGATATTCTGTTCGTCTCCGAGGAGACCTCCCGCAGAATGTTCGGCAAAACCGGCACCAAGGCCGAAATGATGAAGAGCTACTGCACCGATTTCGGCGTTTCGGTCGTTGCAACGACCGAGCGCACCGCGATCAACCCGCACAAGCACAATTTTACTTCCACCATCTATTCCTCGGAAAACGACGCCTATTATGAGGAACCGCCTTATCTGGATATTGAAGTGGTGGACCGCATCGGCAGCGGCGACGCCTATGTTGCCGGGGTGCTGTTCGGGCTGCTGTACTGCGGAGACTTTGAGCGTGCGCTGGAATTCGGCAATGCTGCCAGCGCGCTGAAGAACACGATCCCCGGCGACCTGCCCAGTTCGGATTACGAAGAGGTCAGCCGGATCATCCGCGAACATAAAAACCACGGGATCCAGAGCGAAATGACCCGCTGAGTGTTTTAGGAAAAGGCGGTGTATGGAATGATTTCGGTTGAACAGTTTGCCCGTCAGCTGCAGCATTGCTCCTGCGGGCACAGGCACGTCGGTTTTTCCTCCGCAGTAATCATCGGCAGCGGTGTTCTGCAAAACGCCGGGCGCATTTTAAAACAGCAGGGCTTCCCTTCTGCCCTGCTGCTGGTCTGCGACAAAAACACGCTGGCAGCGGCTGCGGATCTGCCGCAGATCCTTGCGGCAGAAGGATTTTCCTGCACCATCCGCTGTTACGACGATCTGCGTGTGGCCGATCTGGCCGAAGCGGAGCGGATCGCTGCCTTGTGCGGGGATTCTTGCGGTGTGCTTTCCGTCGGAACCGGCTCGCTCAACGATATCTGCCGTTACGGCGCCGCAAAAAGGAACAAGCCGTTTGCCATTTTTGCCACCGCCCCTTCCATGGACGGCTTTGCCAGCGCCCATTCTCCGCTGACCGACCGCAACTTCAAACAGAATTACGCCGCTGCGCCGCCCGATGCGATCCTGGCCGATACCGCCGTGCTGGCTGCCGCGCCCGCAGAGCTGAAGGCTGCCGGTTTCGGCGATATCATGGCAAAATTCATTGCGCTCGCCGATTGGCAGATCAGCTCGCTGCTCACCGGAGAGGCGTACTGTCCCTCCGTCGCCGCGCTGACCCGTTCGGTCGCCGAAGAGGTTGCCGCCTGCGCCGCCGGTGTTCCCGGCCGCGACGAAGCCTCTGCAGGCGCGATCATGAATGCGCTGGTTCTCACCGGTGCAGCCATGACGCTGGCCGGAACGCCTCGCCCTGCCAGCGGAGCCGAACACGACCTTTCTCACTTTTGGGAGATCAAAGCGCTGGAATCCGGCCAGATTCCGGAATTTCACGGCAAAACAGTGGCGGTCGCGACCGCACTCGTCAACCGGGTTTACCACCGGCTTGCCGAAGCGGAACAGATTTTTCCGCAGCGCGAAACGCTCGACTGGAACCGGCTTGACGCCGTTTACGGGCCGGCCTTTTCGCCGCAGGTACACAAATTTCAGCATCCGCCGGTCACCGACCCCATTTCGCCGGCGCTGCTTTCCGAACGCTGGCCGCAGATCCGGGAAATCATCCGCGCGCTGCCGTCAGACGCCGATCTGACCCGCTGGCTGATGCAGGCGGGCGCCGCCGTTTCCCCGGAAGATATCTCGCTTTCTCCGGAAGAATGCCTGACCGGCCTGCGGTGGCACCCCTACATGCGCAGCCGCATTACCCTGATGCGCCTTTTCCCCATGCTGGGCATCCCGGTCGATTTCCGGCTCTGCCTGACCTCCGCCTGTTCCTAAACCATCCAAAGGAGCTGTGAACCACGATGAACAAACAACCGGTCACCATTTGCTTCGCCAACAATAAGGGCGGCAGCGGAAAATCCACTACCTGCGCCAACATTGGTTACAGCCTTGCTTCCATGGGATACCGCGTACTGCTGCTGGACGGCGATATGCAGATGAACCTTTCGCTTTCCTTTTTTCCGGAAGAAACCGTTCTCGGCTTTGCACAGAGCGAAAAAAACCTGTATTATGCCATCCGGGAACAGAAAAGCCTGATCGATTACATCGTTCCCACCGGATATGAAAATCTTGATCTGATCCCCTCTTCCTCGCTGATGAGCTCCATGGAATACGAGCTTTTCACCAAGTGGCAGCGCGAGCTGATCCTGCGCAAGTGTCTGCAGCCGGTCAAAGATTCCGGCCGGTACGATTTTATTCTGCTCGATGCGCCGCCGACACTCGGCGGATGGGTGATGAACCTGCTCTGTGCGTCGGATCATCTGCTGATCCCGGTGGAGGCCAGCCCCTGGGGATTGTTCGGACTGGCCAACATGTTTGAATTCTTTGAAACCGTCCGTCAGATCGCGCCGGAGGTCTCCCTGCTGGGCATCGCGGTCACAAAGGTCGACGAACGCAAAAACTATTTTCGCCAGACGATCGAAACTCTGCGGGAAATGGAAAACGTTCATCTGTTTGAATCCTATATTCATGTTGACAGCAGTATTGAATGGGCGCAGGATGAAAGCAAGCCCGTAGCGGCCTTCCGCCGCAGCAGCCGAAGCGCCAGAGAATATTCCGCACTCGCAAAGGAGGTCGCCGAACATGTCGATCGGTAAAAGCAGTATTGCCCGCGCCGCAGAAGCCGCCGCAGCGCCCGCTGCAGCAAGATCCTCAAACGCCGCAAAAACAAAAACACCGGCGCCAAAGCCGCAGACGCTTCTGACGGCGGTATCTCCCGCCCTGCTGCGCCCGCTGGCCGTTACCCGCGGGGAAGCCTCCCAGGAGCTGATCCGTTCCGTCCGGAAACACGGCATTCTTGTTCCGCTGCTTGCGGCGAATGTAAATGGGGAATACCTCGTTTTGCTCGGCGAGCATCGTCTTGCCGCCGCCAGAGAGCTTGGCCTTGCCGAGGTTCCCGTATGCGTTGTGGAGGCGGAGGACGAAAAAGCTGCGCTGCGCCTGATGCAGGAGGTTCGTTCCGCCCGCTCGCACGCTCCGGATTCCATTCAGAACGAAAAATTTTACGCGGCAGCCGGCGTTTCCGACGAAGAGCTGCCGGTATATCTGCTCTGATCCCCGCCCCGCGCCCGGAAAACGGATGTCCGGGCCTGAAAGGAAGCTGAATCTCTATGGAAGATCTTTATTCTGCTCCGCCGAAACAGCGCGCAGACGCCGCGGGAAATGCACCGGCTCCTCTGACAGCCAACAATATCGTCAGCATTCTGTTTATTCTGACGGCGCTCGTCGTCTTTCCGCTGTGGTTCGGCAAAAACTATGACACGCTGGCACAGGCCAAGCTGGATTTCTTTGTGCCCGCTGTGGTCATTTTTCTGATTTTTTCTGCCGTTGTTCTGCTGGGACGGGTGCTGGTGCATCCGAGGCGCGTTCTGCGCCGGCCGGAGGCGTTTACCCTTTCCGACGCCATGATGCTGCTGTTCTTTGCGGCCGCCGTCGTTTCCTGGCAATGCTCGCCCTGGCCGGAAGAAGCCTACTGGGGTTCGGACTACCGCCACCATGGACTGGTCATCATCGCGATGTATACCCTGGTCTATTTTCTTCTTTCCCGCTTTGCCCGCCGGCTCAGCTGGGTTCCGGCCGCATTTCTGTTCGGCGCGCTGCCCGTATTCTGGTTCGGGCTGCAGAACTTTCTCGGGAAGGATCTGCTCGGTCTTTACGCCAAATCATCCGCGCATTTCATTGACACCTGCATCTCCACCATCGGCAACTGGAATTTTTACGCAGGCTTTGTCTGCATGTACCTGGCGGTCATGAGCAGCATGCTTTTAAAAAGCCGGAAAATTCTTTTGACCGTGCTTTACGGCTTCGGCGTTTTTGCCGGTTCGGCCGCCCTGATCTGCAGCAGCAGCGACAGCGGCTTTGCCGGTCTTGCGGTGCTGCTCGTCATCCTGCCGTTTTTCATCGGCAACTGGCGTCAGCTGGCGCACTATGCAATGCTCCCCGCGCTGCTGTTTCTGGCCGGCAAAGCCATGCATTTTGCGGTTCAGAGCAATCACGGCGTCACAAAGATCCCGCTGCGCGGGTTTTCCAAAATGCTGATGGAAAGCATTGCGGGCTGGGTGTTTCTGGCCGTCTGCGCCGGAATCGTCGTTTTTTGCCTGATCCTGCACAAGATCCGGCCAAACGCTTCGTTTCCGGCGGCGCTGAAGGTCATCTGGGGCTTTGTGCTGGCCGGCTGTGTGCTTGCCGTTCTGCTTGCCATCGTCTATTTCAGCGCCGTCAACACGGCCGTTCCGCTGGGCAAGCTGGAAAAGTACCTTCGCTTCAATGACAGCTGGGGTTCCACACGAGGCTTCGCCTGGATCCGCGCTCTGCGGGAATATTCCGGCTACGACACGCTGCAGAAGCTGTTCGGAACCGGCGCGGACACCGCAAAGCACCTTTACATGCCCAAATATTATACCGCGATGATGAAGCTGGGCAACGCGATTTTTGAAAATGTTCACAATGAGTACCTGCAGTATCTTGTCACCCTCGGTGCCGTCGGAGCGACTGCTTACATCGCGCTGATCGCCTCGGTGGTCACGCGGTCCTTCCGCCGCGCCGGCAGATCAAAGCTTGCGCTTGCGCTGGGGCTGGCGGTGCTGTGTTATGCTGTTCAGGGCATCTTCAATATTACGCAGACCATGACGACGCCGGTTTTCTTTACGCTTCTTGCCCTGGCCGAAGCCTGCTGCCGCGAAACAGACGCCGCCGCACGGCTGCAGCAGCCCGGGGCTTCCTCCGCACAAATGCCGGAAGTTTCGGACATTATGCAGGCCTCCGGGCATTCCGTCTGAAGCCTGCCATTCAGGCCTCTTTCCCGGCCGCCTTCTGTATTTGTGAGTTACGGATCCGTGAGCCTCTTCTTTTCAGGCAGCTCACGGATCCGTTTTTGTCTTCCGGAAAATCTGTCATGATCTTTTTCCGCTGCACATAAAATTAAGATGCGGCAGCTGCCTCCTCTGCCGTGCAGCTTTGGGAAAGGATCGAAAAAACACATGAAAAAAAGACTGTTTATTCAGAACGCCGTCATCCTCACCCTGTGCTCCATTTTTTTAAGCGCATTGGGGATGGCTTTCCGCGTTTATCAATCCAGTCTCATCGGCGCCGAGGGCATGGGTCTGCTTCAGCTTTTGCTCTCGGTGTATTATTTTTCGACAAATCTCGCCGTTTCCGGTCTGAACCTTGCCGTGACGCGGCTGGTCAGCGAATCGGCGGTTCCCGGCAGCGGCATTTCCGAAGGAAGGGTTCTGCGCAAATGCTTCGGGCTGTGCCTGCTTTCCGGCTGCGCGGCCGGTTCGGCGCTCTTCTTCGGCGCTCCGGCGATCGGCCGCTGGTGGCTGGGCGACACGCGCACGGTGGCTTCCCTGCGCGTTCTGGCGGTTGGGCTGCCGTTTCTTTCGGTCTCGTGCTGTGTGCGGGGCTATTTTCTGGCGGCGCGGAACTCCCTGAAGCCAAGCACCGGGCAAATTCTGGAACAACTGATCTCATTTGCTTTTGTTGCGGTCTTTTTTTCGCTTTCTGCACCGGGCGGACTTTCTGCCGCCTGCTGCGGCATCGCGCTCGGCATGACCGTCGGAGAGATCTGCGGCAATCTTTACATCGTGCTTCTGTTTTTTCTGCAGACACGCCGGACGCTTCGCCAAAAAAACGGATCATCCGTTCCCGCGCGCAGGATCTTCGCCATTTCCCTGCCGGTCGCCGTGGGATACTGCCTGCGCTCGGCCCTTGTTTCGGTGGAAAACGTCCTGATCCCCGCCGGGCTGAAGCGTTCCGGCAGTTCCTATGGGGAATCGCTCGCCGGGTACGGCATTGTAAAGGGGATGGCCCTGCCGGCGCTTTGTTTTCCGCAGGCGTTTCTGACTGCGTTTTCCATGCTGCTGATCCCGGAGGTTTCCGAAGCGCGCGCCGCACGCCATCCGGCGGAGATCCGCTCCATGGCTTCGCGTGTTTTTCAGATCTGCCTGCTCTTTTCCTGCCTTGTGGTCGGGCTTTTTTTCTTTTTCGGCCGCGAGCTTGGGCTGCTCCTTTACAAAAACGCAGAAGCAGGAAGGCAGCTGCGGCTGCTCTGTCCTCTGATCCCGTTCATGTATCTGGACAGCATTGTCGACGCCATGCTCAAAGGTCTGGACGAACAGGTTTACTCGCTCAAAGTCAATCTTTCGGACTCCTGCCTGCGCATCCTTCTGATCGCGCTCTTTGTGCCCCGGCTGGGCATTTCCGGTTATCTGCTCGCCACATTTTTCAGCGTCCTCTACAATTCCTCGCTGAGCATCGGCCGGCTGATGAAAAAGAGCGCCGTGCGGTTCCCGTTTTTTCGCTGGATCGTTCTTCCGCTGGGCTGCATCGGGCTTTGCTGCAGCGGAACACGCGCGCTCTTTTCTCTGCTGGGGCTGGCGGAATCCTCGGTTCTGCTGTTCGTCTGCGCGGCAGGCGGCTGCGCTGTGCTGCTTTATCCGCTGCTGCTGCGGCTGACCGGCTGCATCTCCTCCCGGGATCTGCAGTGGTTCCGGGACTCCTTCTGCCGGAAAAGAAAGGGATCGTCCGGCTGAAACGGAATGTTCCCCATCCGGTTTTACGGTTCCTCCGCTTCGCAGCGCACCGTTACACGGCTCTGGCCGCCGGTCGTACAGGTGAACAGCGTCAGATCCCAACCGCCGCCTTCCATTTCCTCAACGGCGGCAGCCGGAAGATTTTCCTGTTCCGCCACCCGGTAGAAGAAGACGTTTCCGTCCAGATCGGTAAATATCACCTGAGCGCCTTGCCGCAGCGTTTTCAGACGGCCGAAGTGAGAACGGTAATTATACCCCGCGATAATCAGCGTACCGGTGTAGGCGGAGCCTTTGTAACGGCAGGGCGCCGTTTTCAGTTCCTGTTCGCTCCATTGACCGGCCACGGGCAGCTCCAGCTCCAGTTCCGGGATCTTCAGGATCCCGATATATTCCGCGCCGCCGACAACGACGGACGGCATTTCCATCTTCGGATTCAGGAGATAGTCCGGGATCTCAAATTCCCCGCCGCTGCCCGGTTGTTCCGGCAGCGTTCCCGGCTCTTTTTCGGGGATCAGCACCTGCAGCTGCTGCAGCACCTGCTCTGCGGCCCGTTCTGCCCGGTGCTGGTCGTACAGATTGCAGAACACAAGGAAAAGGGCCGCCGCAACCAGCAGCAGCCCCAGAACGATCATGCCTTTTCCCTTATTTTTCATTGGCAGCACCTCTGCGGCGGAGCAGCCCGGCCACGATCAGCAGCAGTCCGTTCAGGATCAGAACCGGAATCGGGCTCCAGAGCTGGCCTGTCTGGGGCAGCGAGGGCTTTTCCGGCGTGACCGGCGTTTTGGGCGGCGGCTCATCCGTGATCTCTTCCGTACAGGTGTTGGTCACCACAAAGGTCACGCCTTCGCGCACGATCACCGTGACATAATCATCCATTTCTTTTTCCGTCAGCATCCAGCGGCTGTCCGCGTCCAGACCTGTCCAGGAATAGCGCCAGTCGTTTTCTGCATTCAGCGTGACCGTGTCGTAGACCTCTCCGTCCCTGAGCAGCTGCACAACCACTTCCTTCGGGCGCTGCTGCTCATGTCCTTCGTCCTCCCAGACCTTCAGAACCTTTCTGGTGACCGTTTCCGGCTCAACCGGAACCTCTGACGAAATAAATTTTGCATTCGCCGTTACATCGGGAACCTTTCCGCCGTTTTCATCCCGCCCGGGCAGCATGACAAGAAACGGGGTCGCGTCGTAACGGATGCCGTTCTGAACGTGACGTTCCCCCAGCACCAGATAAAGCCCCGGCGTCAGAGGGCTGTCTTCGCCCGGAAAGGACACTTCGCCGCTGCTGCCGGTTTGTCCGGCGGCTGTCGGTGTGATCTTGTCCCGGAGGATATAATTTTCCAGAGTAGAGGCCAGCGCGCGCCATTCTTCATCGCTTTCCTTCGGAAGCTCCACACGGTACGGACGGAATGGCTCGGTCACGGTCAGTTCCCCGTCTTCATCCGCTTCCGCAACCAGATAAATGCTGAAACCGGCTCCGCTCAGCGGCGTGCCGTTATCCTGAAAGGAAACCGTCAGGCTGACTTCGCCGTCCGCACTGCCGGCATCCGCCGCAAACGCGTTCACCGGGAGCAGCAGAACGGCCAGAAGACCGAGCAAAAGCGCGCCGAAGCGCTTATATCTCTTCATCGTTGTCACCTCCGTGTTTTTTTCCGGGCCGCTTCGGGATCATGACCACGATCAGAAGAAGCAGCAAAAGCGGGATCGCCGCAATGGGAGCTACCAGCAACGGCTCGATCTGGATCGCATCCGCCGTCACATGAACCGGCAGGAACTCATCCCGGTTTTCGATCCGCCGCCCGCGCACCAGCAGGCGGTGGGTGTTGATCCCATAGGGGGTGCAGGTCATCAACGTACAGTAATCCTCGCCTTCCGCAATGGTCAGCGCATCGATCTCCTGCGGTTCCACGATCAGGATCTGGTCGACCTCGTAGGTCAGTGTTTCATCCAGCACCTTCAGAATGAAAATATCGCCTTCTGTCAGCCGGTCCAGATCGGTAAACAGTCTGGCAGACGGCAGTCCACGGTGACCGGAAAGGACACAATGCGTGCTTTTTCCGCCCACGGGCAGACTGGACCATTCCAGATGCCCCGCGGCAACCTGCAGGATCGATTCTTCCGTTCCGTGGTAAATGGGCAGGCTGACATCGATCTTCGGAATTTCAAGATACCCCATGATGCCCTGCCCGGACACATCCAGCTGTTGTTCATAGGCCGCTTTCTGCGCATCGGAGAGCGCAAAACCGTCGTCTCTCAACAGCAGCGACCGGTTGTATTGCTGAGCCGCCGTCCATATCTCTTCATACTGCCGGCTGTCCAGCACCGCCACATTCTCCTCGTAGGAAGCGATGGCGCGGGTCTGGCGAAAAGAGTTCCAATAGTTGCTGACCGTTGGGTACAGCAGCAAGGACAGCCCTGCAAGGAGCATCGGGATCAAAATGAAATTGATCAATTTGCCGGATTTCTTTTTCATGCAGGGTTCTCCTTACCGCTGCGGGCCGGGGAGAACCCCCGGCACCCACAGCAGTTTGTTTCAATGGAATGCAGCTAAAACGATTTTCAGTTTTTGCTGCTCATGCGCTTTCTGGCGATCAGCTGCACAACGGCGATCAGCACCAGAACAGAGCCGAGGATATAGAAAACGGTGGTACCGATGCCGCCGGTGGTGGGAAGCATGGAACCCTGATTGTTTTCCACGTTCCGGCTGTAAGTAAGATCCGTGAGATCCGCATCGTTGTTCCCTGCGATGGTGATCGTGGCGAGAACGCCGTCTTTTCTGTTATAGCCGTCCGGCGCCTTGACTTCGTAAAGCTCATAGGTACCGTCTTCCAGTCCGTCAAAGCTGAGCGCGCCGTTTTCATCAGACGTTTTGATCGCTATTGCCGGGATGCTGCCAAGCGCGGTCAGATCGGTAATTTCGACCCAGGAAACCTTTCCGTTCGCACCGATGCTGTAATAATTTCCGGCTACGGCGGTCGGCTTCGTTCCCGTCTGCTGGGTCTCGGTCACGCCGGTGCACTTCAGAACGAACTGAGCGCCGCTCAGCTTCTTCGTGCTGTCCTTGCCGTCCACCTTTGTGACATTCAGCTTGGCGGAATAAACGGTCTGCTCGATCGCCGGAGTCGTGGTCTTGCTTTCGCTGTTTTTGGGATCGTTGCTGTAAGTCAGCGTTACATGGTTCTTTGATACGGTCGCGACGGCGGCGCTGTTCACCGTGGCCGTGTAAGTGACTCTGATCTCCTTGCCGACCTTATCCTGATACTTCATCACGTCGATCGTAACGGAGAAGGTTTTTCCACCGGCTGTGGTGGTGTCCTTGGTAAAGTTCTCTGTGATCTCAGTGTTGTCGATATACACTTTGACCGAATCGGGATCAAAGGTCAGCCCCGCCGTCATGGTATCGGTGATGGTATAATCATACGTCGTAAATCCGGACGTATTCGGAACCTGACCCGTTACGGTATAATTGACGACCTGACCCAGTTCGACAGACTCGTCATCGTCCACCTTGCTGATCGTCGGGAACGTCGCTTTCTGAACGATATCCTGAGAAGGATTGGTCGTGGTCAGGGAAACGATCGTCGTATAGCCCTCAGAATTGACGGATGCGCCCTTGGGATACACCATATAATACCCGAGAGCCAGA